>NZ_JBVJWO010000021.1:41408-138364 GCF_055602345.1 Streptomyces sp. NPDC037401 | reverse complement strand
GCCCCCCCTCCCCGCCCCTCCCCCCTCCCCCGCTCCCCCCCCCCCCCCTCCCCCCCCCCCCCCCCCCCCCCCCCCCCCCCCCCGCCACTGCACATCGGAGGCCCGAGAGGCCCGCCTGCGCCGAGGCGTCAGCGGACCTCGGTGATCTCCGGTCCGCGCTCGAGGTGGCCCATGCCACCGGAGAACCGCGAGCCCTCCTGGTCCTCGGTCTGCACGCCGTCCGGCACCATCTGGGCGTCGTTCGGCAGCTTGAGGACGATCGGGTCGCGGGGAGCCATCGGGGCCTCGCCGCGCACCACGACGGTGTCACGGAAGATCTGCTCCAGCAGGCCGGCGGCCTCGGGCTGCACCGCGCCCTGGCCGGAAATCACACCCCGCAGGAACCAGCGCGGACCGTCGACGCCGACGAAGCGCACCAGCTGCACACCGCCCGTGCCGTCGGGCAGCTGTACGGGGACCTGCGCGCGCAGCTCCCAGCCCAGCGGGCCCTCGACCTCGTCGATGATTCCGCCCTGCTGGGTGATGCCCGAGGCGATCTCCTCGCGCACCTCGCCCCAGATGCCTTCCTTCTTGGGCGCTGCGAAGGCCTGCAGCTGCACCGCGCTGTCGCGCAGCACCACGGTCGCGGCGACGATCGCGTCACCGGCGACCTCCACACGGAGTTCCATGCCTTCGACACCGGGCACGAAGACGCCGCCCAGGTCGACCCGGCCCTCGCCGGGCTCGGAGACCTCGGAGACGTCCCACGGGCCGTCCGGCCGCGGGGCCGGCGGCAGGTTCACCCTGCGCTGTGCACCCGTGGTGAGACCGGCGAGCTCGTCGGAGTCCTGCGCACCGGCAGTCCCGTCGAGGGTCACGTCGACCTGCTCGGCCTCGTCGCTCCCACTGACGGAGCTGCTCTTCTTGCGACGTCCGAACACGTCACTGTCCTTCCCGGTCGGATACGACCGAAGCGTAGCCATTCCCACCCTGCTGCCCAGCGCCGGATCCGGCCACAGCCGCATGCCCGCCGGTCGACCCGAAGCCCCCCTCGGCCCGTGCCGAGCCCGGAAGCTCCGCCACCTCGTGGAAGCGAACCTTCTCTACCCGCTGGACAACCAGTTGGGCAATGCGGTCGAAGCGCTCGAACCGGACGCTTTCGCGCGGGTCGAGGTTGACCACAATCACCTTGATCTCCCCACGGTACCCGGCATCCACCGTCCCCGGGGCATTCACGAGGGCGAGCCCGCACCGGGCGGCCAGCCCGGAGCGCGGGTGCACGAACGCCGCGTACCCGTCGGGCAGGGCGATGGACACGCCGGTGGGCAGTACGGTCCGCTCTCCGGGGGCGAGTTCGGCCGCCTGCGTGGTGACGAGATCGCAGCCGGCGTCGCCGGGGTGCCCGTACGCCGGAATCGGCACGTCCGGGTCCGTGCGGCGGATCAGTACGTCGACCCGGCTGTCGGGGCCGTGGTTCTGGGACATCAGGGGTTCACCTCGAAGGCGCGGGCGCGCCTGACCTGGTCCGGGTCGGCCATCGCCGCCCGGATCTCCTCGGGCCGTCCGTTCTCGATGAAGTGGTCGACCTTGACTTCGATGAAGAGTGCGTCGGCGCGGACCGCGACGGGGCCCTGCGGGCCGCCTATCCGGCCCACGGCCGTGGAGTAGATCTTCCGGCCGGCGACGGCGGTGACCTCGGCCTCCAGGTGCAGCACGGTGTCCACCGGGACGGGCCGCACGAAGTCGGTCTCCAGCCGCCCGGTCACGGCGATCACCCGCAGCAGCCAGTTCAGGGAGCCGAGCGTCTCGTCGAGGGCCGTGGCCAGGACGCCGCCGTGGGCGAGGCCGGGCGCGCCCTGGTGGGCGGCCTTGACGGTGAACTCCGCGGTGACGCGCACGCCCTCGCCGGCCCGCGCCTCCAGGTGCAGGCCGTGCGGCTGGCCCTCGCCACAGCCGAAACAGTGCTCGTAGTGCGCGCCGAGCAGCTCGCCGGGGGCCGGGGCGTCGGGGTGCCGGACGGGCGCGGCGGCGTCGGCCGGGGGCGTCAAGGCAGTCGATGCGGTGTTTCGTCCACTCACAGGCGCAGACCTTACCCGCGCGGCTACCCGCCGGTCGCCCCGTGCCAAGCTTGGAGACATGCAGCTCTCCGCCCCGCACCACGACGAACGCCTGACCGCCCCGCGCTCCTGGTGGGTGATCGCCGTGCTGATCGGCATCTCCTGTGCGCTGATGCTGCTGCCCCTCGGGACCCTCCCGCTGCTCGCCGGGCTGGTCGGGGGCACCGCGCTGACGGGTCTGCTGGTCAGTTCGTACGGGTCCGCGCGCGTGCGCGTGGTGAACGGCTCGCTCGCCGCCGGCGACGCGCGGATCCCGGTGTCGGCGCTGGGTGAGCCGGAGGTGCTGGAGCCCGAGGAGGCGCGCGCCTGGCGCACGTACAAGGCGGACACGCGGGCGTTCATGCTGATGCGGAGCTACGTGCCGACGGCGGTGCGGGTCGAGGTGACGGATCCGGCCGACCCGACGCCGTACGTGTACCTGTCGACGCGAGAGCCGCAGGCGCTGGCCGCCGCACTGCGCGCCGCGGGTGCGGGCGGCGCGCAGGACTGACCAGCGGGGCCCCTTCCGGCCCGCAAGGCCGCCGGGCCGTCAGGCGAGGCCCTGCGGGCCCTCCAGGGCGCCTCCGGGCGCGCCGGGGGTGTCGATGACGGGAAGCGGGTTCGCGGGCTGCTCCAGCGGCGGGAGCTGCGGCAGCGCGTCCCAGGGGACGGCCCGGGCGCGGAGGTCCGTACGGACCTTCTCGGCGAGTCGTTTGGTGTCGCGGCGGTTCATCACCGCGCCGACGGCCGCGCCGATCATGAAGGGCATGAGGTTCGGGAGGTTCCGGACCGTCCGCTTGGTGATCTGCTGGCGCAGTTCGCGCTTCAGCTGGCCGCCGAGGGCGGCGTTGAGCGTGGTCGGCTTGGTGACGTCGATGCCGCGTTCCTCGGTCCACGAGGTGAGGTAGGCGAAGCTGCGGTCCTTCAGGGAGCCGGGCGGCCGCAGGCCGTAGACCTCGTGCAGTTCGGCTATGAGCTTGAGCTCGACGGCCGCGACGCCGGTGATCTCGGCGGCGAGCTCCGCGGGCATGGCCGGCGGTACGGGCAGCATGGCTGCCGCTCCGACGCCGGCGCCCACCGTGGAGCTGGCGTGGGCGGCGCCCGCGATCAGCTTGCCGGCCAGCTCTTCGGGGCCGAGGCCGGGAAACTGCCTGCGCAGGGTGGCCAGGTCCCGGACGGGGATGCGCGGGGCGATCTCGATGACGCGGTCTGCGATGTACGAGATTCCCGCGCGCGCTCCGTCACCGCTCCTGCGGAGGCCGTATTTGACGGCGTCAGCAGCCCTGGCGGCCCGCCTGCGGCCCGAGCCGGGCGGGGGTGTGCCCGGCGTACCCGGCGTGGCGGAGGGCACGGAGGAGAGCTCCAGGCCCGTTTCCGGGCCCGTGCCGCCTTCGTACGCCTCCGCGGATCCCAGCTCCTTCCGGAAACGGCGTTTCCGGAACGGCGTCGAGCCTGCCACGGCGGCTGTCAGTCGCAGTCGACGCAGATGGGCTGGCCGTTCTTCTCGCGGGCCAGCTGGCTGCGGTGGTGCACCAGGAAGCAGCTCATGCAGGTGAACTCATCGGCCTGCTTGGGCAGCACCCGGACGGCCAGTTCCTCGTTGGAGAGGTCCGCGCCGGGCAGCTCCATGCCTTCTGCCGCGTCGAAGTCGTCTACGTCGACGGCAGACGCGGACTTGTCGCTACGCCGGGCCTTCAGCTCTTCGAGGCTGTCGTTGTCGACGTCGTCATCGGTCTTGCGTGGGGTGTCGTAGTCCGTTGCCATGTTCGCTCTCCCCCTCTGGGTGTTAGCGGTGTCTCAGCGCAGGTAACGCGCGAGAGGTCGGACTTGTGCCCGACCTGAGGCGGAGATTTTGCCTCACATCAAGGTCTGTTACTCAATCGACACCCAGCCGCGCACCTGAAGGAGCGATGGGCTGGGATGGCGAACGGGACCGTACACGGTCCGATGGTGGTGGTGCACGGGCGCCACCCCGTGTATTTCCCGCCTATGAGGGGGCCGGAAACCCGGACTTTCCCGGGCTTTCCGGCACCCACGGGGTCACCGAACGTGCATGACCCGGCACAGTGCACTGTGATCGATCACACACCGACCGACAATGTGCAAGTGTGTCATATTCCACCCAAAGCGAATATCCCGGGCCTTCTCGGGCCGGCGCCGAAGCAGCGCCCAGGGCCGCTCTCAGACGGGAAGCGTGACACGCATCACCAGGCCACCACCCTCGCGGGGCACCGCGGAGATCCGGCCGCCGTGCGCCCGGGCCACCGACCGCGCGATCGACAGACCGAGCCCGACGCCCTTGTCACTGCCCGTCCGCTCGGTACGCAGCCGCCTGAACGGCTCGAAAAGATTGTCGATCTCGTACGCGGGAACAACGGGACCCGTGTTCGATACCACCAGCACCGCCTGACCGTGCTGCGTCTCGGTGGTGACCTCCACCCAGCCGCCCTCGGGCACGTTGTACCGGACGGCGTTCTGGACCAGGTTCAGCGCGATCCGCTCCAGCAGGACGCCGTTGCCCTGCACCATGGCGAGCGCGCGCTCCCCGCGGATCTCCACGCCCTTGCCGTCGGCCTCCGTACGGGCCTGGTCGATGGCCCGCGAGGCGACCTCGGCCAGGTCGACCGGCTTGCGCTCCACGATCTGGTTGTCGCTGCGGGCGAGCAGCAGCAGGCCCTCGACGAGCTGCTCGCTGCGTTCGTTGGTGGCCAGCAGCGTCCTGCCGAGCTGCTGGAGCTCCACCGGGGCCCCCGGATCGGAGAGGTGGACCTCCAGCAGCGTGCGATTGATCGCCAGGGGCGTTCTCAGCTCGTGGGATGCGTTGCCGACGAACCGCTGCTGGGCCGTGAAGGCCCGCTCCAGCCGGTCGAGCATCTCGTCGAAGGTGTCGGCGAGCTCCTTGAGCTCGTCGTCCGGCCCGTCCAGCTCGATCCGCCGGGTCAGGTCGGAGCCGACCACCCGGCGGGCGGTACGGGTGATCTTGCCCAGTGGCGAGAGCACCCGGCCGGCCATCGCGTAGCCGAAGGCGAAGGCGATGATGCTCAGGCCCAGCAGGGCCATCAGCGACCGGCTGAGCAGGTCGTCCAGCGCGTGCTTGCGCTGGGTGTCCATGCAGGCCGCGATGGCGTTGTTGAAGTCGTCGACGTTCTTCACGCCGCTCACGCCGGGGCAGCTCGCGCTGGTGACGGTGACGTTCTGCCCGTCCACGATCTTGAACGGCGGCGGGCTGCCGACGCGCAGGGCCTGCGCGGCGAGCAGGTAGATGATCGACAGCAGCAGGATGCCCGCGATCAGGAACATCCCGCCGTACAGCAGCGTGAGCCGTATCCGGATGGTCGGTCTGAGCCAGGGGAACTGGCCCTCCGGCTGACCGGGGATCGGGTCCCAGGTCGGTTTCGGGGGCGCCGCCGGCGGCGCCGGAGTCGGGGCCACCCGCGTCAGATCCGGTATCCGGAGCCGGGCACGGTCACGATGACCGGCGGCTCGCCGAGCTTGCGCCGCAGGGTCATCACGGTCACGCGGACGACGTTCGTGAACGGGTCGGTGTTCTCGTCCCACGCCTTCTCCAGCAGCTGCTCGGCCGAGACGACGGTGCCCTCGCTGCGCATGAGGACCTCCAGCACGGCGAACTCCTTGGGTGCGAGCTGAACCTCCTTGCCGTCCCGGAACACCTCCCGGCGGTTCGGGTCCAGCTTGATCCCGGCGCGCTCCAGCACGGGCGGCAGCGCCACGGTCGTACGCCGGCCGAGCGCGCGGACGCGGGCGGTCAGCTCGCTGAAGGCGAACGGCTTGGGCAGGTAGTCGTCGGCACCGAGCTCCAGGCCCTCCACGCGGTCGCTCACGTCGCCGGAGGCGGTGAGCATCAGGACGCGGGTGGGCATGCCGAGCTCGACGATCTTCCGGCAGACGTCGTCGCCGTGCACCAGAGGCAGGTCCCGGTCGAGCACGACCACGTCGTAGTCGTTCACGCCGACGCGCTCCAGGGCAGCCGCGCCGTCGTACACGACGTCGACTGCCATGGCCTCCCGGCGCAGTCCGGTGGCCACCGCATCGGCGAGCAGCTGCTCGTCCTCGACGACGAGTACGCGCACGTCGATTTCCTTCCTCTGAGCCCATCCGGGCGGGGTGTCGTGGACGCTCAGGACACATCACTGAGCGGATACATCCTGCCCCTTTCGGCCGTAAACCGGCTGTAAGACGCCCGTGCGGGGGTGGAGGCGAGGATTCCCGGGCCTCGCGAGGTTTCTGCGCACCGGGTGCCGGGGAGGACGCATGCACACCCTCGATCACCCCCCTGAGAGTGCCGTGCCATGCCCCGGCCGAGGAAGAGGAGGCGCACCATGGACGCATTCACCGCAGGTCTTCTGCAGCGCATCAAGACCACGGAGTCCGACCTCACGCGGGCGCGCGAGACGGGCGACGACTTCCTCGCGGAGGTCGAGCAGGCAGAACTGGACGACCTGCACCGTCTCGCCGCCGAACACGGCGTCCGAGTCACCGCCGCCTGACACGACGTACGAGGGCCCCCGGCCACCGCTCCGGCGGCCGGGGGCCCTCGTGCGTCCGCAGCGGCGGCGGGGCGGGCGGGCGCGGTCAGTCGTGCCAGGCTCCGGCCTCGTCGAGGAGGGCCTGCAGCGGGCCGAAGACGGCCGGGGTCGCCGCCACCGTCAGGTCGTTCGAGGGCGGTTCCCCCGGACGGCCGCCGGTCAGCGCACCCGCCTCCCGGGCGATGAGGTCGCCCGCCGCCAGGTCCCACGGGTGCAGTCCGCGTTCGTAGTACCCGTCCAGCCGGCCTGCCGCCACGTCGCACAGGTCCACGGCCGCGGAGCCGCTGCGGCGGATGTCGCGGACCCGCGGGATCAGCTCCCGGGCCACGTCGGCCTGGTGGCTGCGCACGCTCTGGACGTAGTTGAAGCCGGTCGACACCAGCGCCTGGTCCAGCGGCGCGGCCGCCCGGCAGCGCAGCGGGCCGCCGCCGGCGAGCCAGGCCCCGCCGCCGCGCACCGCGTGGTACGTCTCGCCGCGCATCGGGGCGGCGACCACGCCGGCGATCGTCTCGCCGTGGTGCTCGGCGGCGATCGACACGGCCCAGGAGGGCAGGCCGTAGAGGTAGTTCACGGTCCCGTCGAGCGGGTCGACGATCCAGCGCACCCCGCTGGTGCCCGTGCTGCTGGCGCCCTCCTCGCCGAGGAAGCCGTCGTCCGGGCGGTGCTGCGCCAGGTATCCGGTGATCAGTTTCTCGGCGGCGATGTCCATTTCGGTGACGACGTCGATGGGGCTGGACTTCGTGGCGGCGACGCCGAGGTCTGCGGGCCGCCCGTCGCGCAGCAGCTCGGCCGCCTGCCGGGCGGCCTCCAGTGCGAGGGCGAGCAGTTCGGCGGTCAGCGGATCGGTCACGGCTGCGGTCTCCTCGGCGCTCACGCGTACGGGCTGTCGGCTCCGGCGGCGGCCGGCCGCGGGATCCGGGCGGGGCAGCACCCCACCTCACACAGATCATGGCTCGGGCCGAGCCGTCCGAGCGCGCAGCGCTCGACCGTGTCCCCGCGCTCGGCGGCGGCGCGCTCCAGGAGGAGTTCGCGCACGGCGGCGGCGAACCGCGGGTCGGCGCCGACGGTCGCGGAGCGGGCCACCGGCAGGCCCAGCTCGGCGGCCTTGGCGGTGGCCTCGGTGTCGAGGTCGTACAGGACCTCCATGTGGTCCGAGACGAAGCCGATCGGGACCATAACGACCGCCGGGGCCCCGGCCCCGTGGAGGGCCTCCAGGTGGTCGCAGATGTCGGGCTCCAGCCACGGGATGTGGGGGGCGCCGCTGCGGGACTGGTAGACCAGTTCCCAGGGGCGCTCGGTGCCGGTCCGGGCGGCGACCGCGTCTGCGATCACCTGTGCCACGTCACGGTGCTGTGTCACATATGCACCGCCCTCTCCGTGCTCCGTGTGCTCCTCCGCCGGCCCGGAGGCATCGGCGGCCGCGGTGGGGATGGAGTGGGTGGTGAAGGCCAGCCGGGCCCCGGCGCGCACGTCCTCGGGCAGGGTGGCCAGGGCGTCCAGCACGCCGTCGATCATCGGCTCCACGAAGCCGGGGTGGTTGAAGTAGTGCCGCAGCTTGTCGACCCGCGGCAGCTCCCCGGCCGGCGTGCCCTCCTCGGCCAGCACGGCGAGCGCGTCGGCGAGGTTCTCCCGGTACTGCCGGCAGCCCGAGTACGAGGCGTACGCGCTGGTCGCCAGCACCGCGATGCGGCGGCGGCCGTCGCGGTGCATCTCGCGCAGCGTGTCGGTCAGGTAGGGGGCCCAGTTGCGGTTGCCCCAGTACACGGGCAGGTCCAGTCCGTGCCCGGCGAAGTCCTTGCGCAGGGCGTCCAGCAGCTCGCGGTTCTGGCCGTTGATGGGGCTGACCCCGCCGAACCCGAAGTAGTGCTGTCCGACCTCCTTGAGCCGCTCGCGGGGGATGCCCCGGCCGCGCGTCACGTTCTCGAGGAACGGCACCACGTCGTCGGGACCCTCGGGGCCGCCGAAGGACAGCAGCAGGAGGGCGTCGTAGGGGCTTGCGGAGGCGGTGTGGGGGAGCTGCTCTGGCATGTCCCGAATCCTGCCACCCGAGCCCGGAGGCCGGTAACCGACTTCGCAGGGCGAGACGAGTAAGGTTTACCTAACTTCGCGCGCATATTGCACATGCGGGTGCGCCATCGACGGCCGTAATCTGTATGGGCCGCTTACATCCCTTACGGAGGGCCCCCTTGGCCAGTCCCTATCGCGCCATCTTCGCCGCCCCCGGAACCAAGGCCTTCACCGCCGCCGGGTTCTTCGGGCGGATGCCGCTCTCCATGCTGGGCATCGGCATCGTCACGATGATCTCCCAGATGACCGGCCGGTACGGCCTGGCCGGCGCGCTCACCGCCGCCCTCGCGCTCTCCGCCGCCGTCCTGGGCCCGCAGGTCTCCCGGCTCGTCGACCAGTACGGCCAGCGCCGCGTCCTGCGGCCGGCGACCCTCATATCCGTCGCCGCCGTGTCCGGTCTGCTCGTCGCGGCCCGCCAGGACGCCCCCGACTGGACGCTGTTCGTCTTCGCCGCCGGCGCCGGCGTCACGCCGAGCGTCGGCGCGATGCTCCGGGCCCGCTGGACCGCCCTCTACCGCGACGGCCAGCGCGAGCTGCACACGGCGTACGCCTTCGAATCGGTCATGGACGAGGTCTGTTTCATCGTCGGCCCGATCGCGTCGATCGGCCTGTCGACGGTGTGGTTCCCCGAGGCGGGCCCCCTGATCTCCGCCGTCCTCCTGCTCGTCGGCGTGTGGTGGCTGACCGCCCAGCGCGCCACGGAGCCGGAGCCGCACCCGCGCGACCCCGGCGCGGACAAGCGCTCGGCCCTGCGCTCCCCCGGCCTCCAGGTCCTCGTGGCCACCTTCACCGCCACCGGAGCCATCTTCGGCTCGGTCGACGTCGTGACCGTGGCCTTCGCCGAGGAGCAGGGCCACAAGGCCGCCGCCAGCATCGTCCTGGCGGTCTGGGCCCTCGGCTCGTGCCTGGCCGGACTGGCCTTCGGTCTCCTCCACCTCAAGGGCCGGACCGAACGCAGGTGGGTACTGGGCATCTGCGCGATGGCCGTGAGTATGATCCCCCTCCTACTGGCCGGGAACCTTCCGTTTCTGGCCGTGGCGCTCTTCGTCGCGGGCCTCGCCATCGCTCCCACGATGGTCACCACGATGGCCCTGATCGAGGCGCACGTACCACGCGCGAAGCTGACCGAGGGCATGACCTGGACGGGCACCGGGCTCGCGGTCGGCGTCGCGCTCGGGTCCTCCGTGGCCGGCTGGGTGATCGACGCGGCCGGGGCGAAGGCCGGGTACGTCGTCTCCATCTCGGCGGGAGCGGCCGCGGCGGCGGTGGCGTTCGCGGGTTACCGCAGGCTGACGAGGTCTGCGCAAGGGGAGGGACCCGATGGGTACGACGAGCACGAAGGCAGGCCGGAACGCAACACCGAGCACGTGGCGTAACTGGGCGGGCAACGTGTCCGCCACGCCGGCCCGGGTGGTCACGCCGGCATCGGTCGACGACCTCCGCGAGGCGGTGCGCCGCGCCGCCGGGGACGGCCTGAAGGCGAAGGCGGTCGGCACCGGCCACTCCTTCACCGCGGCCGCCGCCACGGACGGCGTCCTGATCCGCCCCCAGGCCCTGTCCGGGATCCTCGGGATCGACCGGGCCGCGGGCACCGTGACGGTGGCGGCCGGCACCCCGCTGAAGGACCTGAACGTGGCGCTGGCCCGGGAGGGCCTGTCGCTCACGAACATGGGCGACATCATGGAGCAGACGGTCTCCGGCGCGGTCGGCACCGGCACCCACGGCACCGGCCGCGACTCGGCCTCGATCGCCGCGCAGATCAGGTCCCTCGACCTGGTGACGGCCGACGGCGGGCTGCTGACGTGTTCCGAGAAGGAGAATCCCGAGGTCTTCGCGGCCGCCCGGATCGGCATCGGCGCGCTCGGGATCGTCACCTCGCTCACCTTCGCCGTGGAGCCGCTGTTCCTGCTGACGGCGCGTGAGGAGCCCATGCGCTTCGACCGGGTGGCGGCGGAGTTCGACGAGCACGTCGCGGAGAACGAGCACTTCGAGTTCTACTGGTTCCCGCACACGGGCAACTGCAACACCAAGCGGAACAACCGCAGCGCCGGTCCGGCCGCCCCGCCCCCGGCCGTCAGCGCCTGGATCGAGGACGAGCTGCTGTCCAACGGCGTGTTCCAGGCCGTGTGCTCACTGGGCCGGGCCTTCCCCGCGACCGTCCCGTCCGTCGCCCGCATCGCGAGCCGGGCGCTGTCCGCCCGTACGTACACCGACATCCCGTACAAGGTCTTCACCAGCCCGCGCCGGGTGCGCTTCGTGGAGATGGAGTACGCCCTGCCGCGCGAGCGGGCGGTCGGGGCGCTGCGCGAGCTGAAGGCGATGGTGGACCGCTCGGACCTGCGGATCGGCTTCCCGGTGGAGGTGCGCACCGCCCCGGCCGACGACATCACGCTGTCGACGGCCTCCGGGCGGGACACCGCGTACATCGCGGTGCACATGTACCGCGGCACGCCGTACCGGGCGTACTTCACCGCCGCCGAGCGGATCTTCACGGCGCACGGCGGGCGGCCGCACTGGGGCAAGATCCACACGCGCGACGCGGAGTACTTCGCCGCGCAGTACCCGCGGTTCGGTGAGTTCACGGCACTGCGCGACCGGCTGGACCCGGACCGGGTGTTCCAGAACGACTACCTGCGGCGGGTCCTGGGCGACTGACGCGGGAGCACTGCGGCGCGGGGCGGCGCTACTGCTCCGCCCGGCCGTCCTGCCGGCTGCCCCCGCCCTCGCCGGTGTCACCCCCGGCGGGATCCGGCTGCTGCGACGCCCCCTTCGACGGCGTGGGTGTCGGAGTCGGCGTCGGGGTGGGTGTGGGCGTCGGGGTCGGGGTCGGGGTCGGTGTGAGGGTGGGCGTCGGTGTGGGCGTGGGCCCCGGGTCGCGTCCGCCGTGCGAGGGCGTCGGAGCTCCCGGCCCGGCGGGCTCGGCAGTCCCGGACGTCCCGTCGGTGCGGGAGTCTTCGGTCCCCGGGTCCTGCTGCGGGGCGGGCGGGGTCTTCTTCCCGCCCGTTCCGGAGTGCCCGGTGAACGCCGTGCGCAGGGTGGAGCCTTCGCCGCCGCCCAGCTTCGAGCCCGACAGGCCCTCGTACGCGGTGATGCCGCCCATGGAGACGCCGAACACCAGCGCGGCGGCGACGGCGGTGCGCTTCCAGCCGCGGAACCGGGTCCCGTGCGTGGAAGCCTCGCCGAACTCCTCTGCGGGGCCTTCGGCGGCCGGGTTCCCGGCGGCGGGGGCGCGCAGCATCATGGTGCGGTCGTGCGGGTCGTGCCGCTCAGGCTCGTCGAGCCGGTCGTGCGCCGGGAGCGCGCGGGTGGCATCGGCCGCCGGCAGCAGGCGCGTCTGCGCCCAGATCTCGGGTGCGAGCTCAGACTTGGTCTCGGTCTCGGTCTCGGTCTCGGGCAGCGGGACCTGCCGGGCCCGGGACGGCCGGGCCGACTCCCCCGCCTCGCGCAGCTGCTCGCCGGTCCGTTTGAAGAAGTGCTGGATCACGGGCCCGCCCGCGGTGGCGACCACGCTGACCACGCCCGCCCCGAGGATGGTCCCGTACACGCCCATCTTCGAGGCGAGGACGGCCGCGGCGACCGTGGCGAGGGAGCTGCCCGCGACCTGCGCCACGCTCAGGTCGATCCGCTTCTCCTTCTTCCCTTCCTGCTCCTCGAAGCCGGTGAGCGTGGTGCGGTCCATCCCCGTCCTCTGCCGTCGTCAGCCGTCGTCTGCCGTCGTGTCACGTCCTGCGGCGTCGCTTACAGCAGTTACTGACAGATGAGCGAAGCGGATAGTTCCATTTCTGCGGATTCTGTGAAGCAAGACACCCGAAATGACCTGCAGGCCAAGGGGCCGTAGGGCAGCACGGATCCCAACTCCCCTGCCGCGGGAGAAGTTGGGCGGCGCGGCGGTCCACCGAGGTGGCCCGAATGGAGTACTGTGGCGAGCCCTGGGGCCGTCCGTCCTTTCGGATGTCCGGACCCGGGAGACGGGGCCGGCTGATGGAGAAACGGCACTCGACACCGGCGGCGCCGCGGCACCGCACGAACGCCTGATGCGCAGAGTGACCACTCGGTCACTGTCCGTGGCCAACAGGTAACCGTGCCATAACGGCGATCAAGGGCGCATGCCCGACACGCCGGTTTAACACGGCAAGGTTGTGGCAGGCTGCACCCGGGCAGGCCACACTCGACTAGCGGAAGCAGCGACGCACGTGACGTCGGCAGGCACCACCCGGGAGGTCCCCATGCCCGAACTGCGTGTCGTGGCCGTCTCCAATGACGGCACACGACTGGTGCTCAAGGCTGCGGACAGCACGGAGTACACCCTTCCGATCGACGAGCGGTTGCGCGCGGCCGTCCGCAACGACCGGGCGCGGCTCGGGCAGATCGAGATCGAGGTCGAGAGCCACCTCCGCCCCCGTGACATCCAGGCGCGGATACGTGCAGGCGCCTCCGCGGAGGAAGTGGCCCAGCTCGCCGGGATCCCCGTCGACCGCGTGCGCCGCTTCGAGGGCCCGGTCCTCGCGGAGCGCGCGTTCATGGCCGAGCGCGCCCGCAAGACCCCCGTGCGCCGTCCCGGCGAGAACACCGGACCCCAGCTCGGCGAGGCCGTACAGGAACGGCTGTTGCTGCGCGGAGCCGAGAAGGAGTCCGTGCAGTGGGACTCCTGGCGCCGCGACGACGGCACGTGGGAAGTCCTGCTGGTCTACCGGGTCGCCGGTGAACCGCACGCGGCGAGCTGGACGTACGACCCGCCGCGCCGGCTGGTGCAGGCCGTCGACGACGAAGCCCGCTCGCTGATCGGCGAGGCGGACGACCTGCCGACGGCGCCGGAGCCGAGCTTCCCGTTCGTGCCGCGGATCGCCAGGCTGCCGCGGGACCGGCCGCTCGACCGCGCGCTGGACCGGCAGTTGCCGGCCGTGGCGTCCGCGCCCTCGGCGGAACCGCCCGAGGAGCGGGACTCGCTCACCAGCCTGCTGGAGGCCGTCCCGAGCTTCCGCGGCGACCTGGTCGTGCCGGAACGCCCGTCCGCCGTGGAGCCGGTGGAGGAGACCGAGGCGGAGGAGCCGCCCGCGGCGTCCGCGGCCTCGGCCGGTTCGGCGTACGCGGACGTGCTGATGCCGCGGACGGTGGCCGGGCACCGGGACCGGCTGACGGGTACGACCGACCGTCAGGCGGAAGCGGACGGCGTCCGGCCGGGCCGCCGGGCGGCCGTGCCGAGCTGGGACGAGATCGTCTTCGGCACCCGGCGCAAGAAGCAGGAGTAACCGCCCGGGGCGTACGGGCTGCACGGCTGACGCCGGGGCTGCCGGAGGTGGCCTCCGGCAGCCCCGGCGTGCGCCGGTTGCGGCAGCCGGTCAGCCGGCGTCCGGGCCGGTGGCCACCGGACGGGTCCCGTCCCAGGACCACTCCGACCAGCTGCCCGCGTACAGGGCCGCCGGAATGCCGGCCACCTCCAGCGCGAGCACCTCGTGCGCGCCGGACACGCCCGAACCGCAGTAGACGCCCACCGCCGCCTCCGGCTGCGCGCCGAGTGCGCCGAAACGGTCCCGCAGGGCGGCGGCCGGGAGGAAGAGACCGTCCGGGTCGACGTTCTCGGTCGTCGGCGCCGACAGCGCACCGGGGATGTGTCCGCCGACGCGGTCGATCGGCTCGACCTCGCCGCGGTACCGCTCACCCGCACGGGCGTCGAGCAGCACTCCTGTACGGGCGAGCGCGGCCGCGCCGTCCGCGTCCAGGAGTCCGAGGGCGCCCGGAGTTGGCTTGAAATCGCCCTCGGCCGGGGTCGGAACGTCGGTGCTGAGCGGCCCCCCGGCCGCGGTCCACGCGGCCAGTCCGCCGTCGAGCACGCGCACCCCGGTGTGACCCGTCCAGCGCAACAGCCACCACGCGCGGGCGGCGGCCCAGCCCTGACCGCCGTCGTACACGATCACCGGCGTGTCCGCGCCGACCCCGGCGCGCCGCATGACGGCCCCGAAGGCGTCCGGGTCGGGCAGCGGGTGCCGGCCGGCCGCACCGGTGCCGACCGGGCCCGCGAGCTCGCGGTCCAGGTCGACGTACACGGCTCCCGGCAGGTGGCCGGCCTCGTACGCAGGGCGCTGGGAGGGGCCGCCCAGCTGCCAGCGCACGTCCAGCAGCACCGGCGGGCGGGCGCCCGCCACCGTGGTCAGCAGTTCGGATGCGGAGACGAGGGGCGAGCCCGTGGAAGAGCTGATGGCATTCATGGGGTCCATCTTGCTCCCGGTGGGTATGCCGGGCGTAACGGCCCCGTCACCGGGGGCCCGCCCCGATTCGGACATCTCGCCCCGCGCGCCCTCGCACGCGGCGCGGCCGGGGCGCGGCACGGCCGGGGTGGTGCGAGCATCTGGCGCAGAAGCCCGGATGGACCAGATGAAGACGAGCGGACGAACGGAGTGGAGCGGCCATGACCGAGTCAGGGGTGCGAAGAGTCCCGGGTACGCCGTGCTGGGTGAGCCTGATGGTGCACGGGCTCGGCGCGATCGAGGACTTCTACGCGGCGCTGTTCGGCTGGGAGTACGTCCCGGGGCCCGCCCAGCTCGGCCCGTACGTCCGGGCCGTGATCGACGGCAAGGACGTGGCCGGCATCGGACAGCTGCCGCCCGACCGCCACCTGTCGACCGCGTGGACCACGTACCTCGCCACGGACGACGCGGACGCGACCGCCGAGGCGATCCGCAGCTGCGGGGGCACGGTCGCCGTCGGCCCGCTGGACGCGGGCAACGCCGGGCGGGTGGCGATCTGCTCGGACCCGGGCGGCGCCGTGTTCGGCATCTGGCAGGCGGACGCGCACCTGGGCACGCGGCTCACGGACGTGCCCGGCACCCCCGCCTGGAACGAACTGGTGACCCAGGAGACGTCGGTCGCCAAGTTCTACCAGTCGGTGTTCGGGCACCACGCGGAGGCGGTGGTCTCCGCGGACCTCGACTACCTGACCCTCCACGCGGAGGGCCGCCCGGTCGCTTCGGTGCACGGGGTGGGGCGGGCCCTGCCGCACGACCGGGGTGCGCACTGGATGACGTACTTCGAGGTGGCGGACCCCGACGAGTCCGCCGAGCAGGTCGTGCTGCTGGGCGGCCACGTGCTGCAGCCGCCGCGGGACGGCGCGAGCGGGCGCCTGGCCACGGTCGCGGACCCGGAGGGCGCCGTCTTCACCATCGTCCGCTCGGTGCCCGCCTGACGTACGGCCCTCCCGGCCGCGCACGGGACCGCCGGAGGGCGGCGCCGCGGGAGACGTTCGACTACGTCGTGACCGTCACCGACAACGGCCCCTCACAGGCCGAGCAGATCACCGTCACCGACGCGCTGCCGACCGCGCTGAGCTTCGTCTCGGCGGACGCCACGTGCATGTCCGGACGGACGTCACCTGCGGCCCGCCGCCGCGCCTGGCGCCCTTCGCCTCGATGACCTGGGTGATCGAGGGAAGCTGGACCCACCTGGAGGTGGGCAGTACGACCCCGTGAGGCGGTAACGACAGCTCCGGACGGCCGGCGGATCCGTTCTGCCGGCCGTCAGGCGGAGGTGACGGGGAGCACGTCCGGCGAAAGGGCGCCCGCGTGGGCGGCGGCGCTGGTCATCCGGCGCCGGTGGTGGCGCCGGCACAGGACCTCGTAGCCGACCTCCGCGGTGCGGTTCACGTCGCCGACGACGACCTGCTCGCCTTCCACGACCATCTCGCCGCCGACCGTACGGGCGTTGTGCGTGGCGCGCGCCCCGCACCAGCACATGGCCTCGACCTGGAGCGTCTCCAGGCGGTCCGCGAGCTCGATCAGCCGCTGCGAGCCGGGGAAGAGCTTGGTGCGGAAGTCGGTGGTGATCCCGAACGCGAAGACGTCGAGGTCGAGGTCGTCCACGACCCGCGCGAGCTGGTCGATCTGCTCGGGCGCGAGGAACTGGGCCTCGTCCACGATCACGTAGTCGACCTTGCCGCCCTTGGACATCTCGTCGACCAGATAGGCGTACAGGTCCATGCCCGGGGCCGCTTCCACGGCCTCCGTCACCAGGCCGAGCCGGGACGAGAGCTTGCCCTCGCCCGCCCGGTCGTCACGCGTGAAGATCACGCCCTGGAGTCCGCGCGCCGACCGGTTGTGGCCGATCTGGAGCGCCAGCGTACTCTTCCCGCAATCCATCGTTCCGGAGAAAAACACCAATTCGGACATGAAGAGCGGGTGACCTTTCGGGTCGTAGGCAGCAGGGCGGGAGCGGGACGGCGAGGCTCAGGTACGGACTTCGAGCAGCGGGACGAGCTGCTCCGCGGGGGTCATCGAGCCGTGCATGCCCGTCAGCGCGGATTCGTTCGGCTCGTTCACCGACGCCGTGATCGCGACGTCGTCGTGGGCGGCCGCGACCACGTCCCCGATCCGCCCGAGCACCCGCTCGTCGTACTCGCCGGGGAGGCCGAACCAGCCGCGGGCCAGGGCCTCGTCCCGGCCGGCCACCCAGAAGCGGTCCCCGAGCACCTCGCGCCACACGGTGAGCACGTCGGCCTCGGCGCCCGGGACGGCGTACACGTGGCGGGCCCGGCCCTCGCCGCCCAGCAGGGCGACGCCGGCGCGCAGCTCCCAGTCCTCGTCGAAGTCGATGCGCGCCTCCTCGTCGAAGGGGACGTCGACCATGCCGTGGTCCGCGGTGACGTAGAGGGCGGTGCGCGGCGGCAGTTGCTCGGCGAGCCGCTGCACCATCCGGTCCACGTACATCAGCTGGCCGCGCCACGCGTCGGAGTCGACGCCGAAGCGGTGCCCGGCGCCGTCCAGTTCGCTGTAGTACGTGTACACGAGCGAGCGGTCTCCGGCGGCGAGCCGCTCGGCGGCCAGGTCCATCCGCTCCTCGCCGGCCATCCGGCCGAGGAAGGTCCCGCCGCTCAGCGCGATCTTGGTGAGCGGGGTGCTCTCGAACCCGGGCGAGGACACCTGCGCGGTGGCCACCCCGGCCTCGTGGGCCAGCTGGAAGACGGTCGGGTAGGGCTGCCAGACCTTCGGCGACGTCCACGGCCTCCAGCGCAGCTGGTTCATCAGCTCGCCGGTGTCCGGGTTGCGGGCCGCGTAGCCGGGCAGGCCGTGGCGGGCCGGCGGCAGACCGGTGCCGACCGAGGCCAGCGAGGTCGCGGTGGTCGCGGGGAAGCCGGAGGTGAGAGGGCGGCCCGTGCCGCCGCGCGAGGTGCCGAGGAGCGAGGCCAGGTACGGGGCCTCGTCGGGGTGCGCCCTGAGCTGCTCCCAGCCGAGCCCGTCGATCAGGAACACGCAGTTCCGGTCGGCCGGGGTGAGCTCGGGCACCGCCGCGGTGAAGCCGGGGACGCCGAGCCCGGCGGCCAGGGTCGGCAGCAGATCGGCGAGCGAGCCCGAACCGTACTCGGGGACCGGCGCGGTGCCGAGGTCGAGGAGCTCCGGTTCCTGCCAGGCGGAGTGGACCATCAGCGGACGGTGGGGGAAGCGGTCGCCGCCGTCGCCTCCGAGAGCGCCTGCGCGAAAACGAGCGTCTGGCGGACCGCCTCGGGGCCGTCACCGGCCTCGCTGACCCGCAGGCTCAGGTCGTCGGCGGTGGAGTTGCCGGTGTAGCCGTGGTCGGAGTCGCAGTTCGGGTCGCCGCAGGCGGCGGGCTCCAGGTCGATCCGGGAGACGGCGCCCCAGCCGATGGTCAGGACGACCTCTCGGGGCAGGGTGCCGGGGGTGTACGACTCGGGGTTCGCGACCACGCGGCTGAGCACGACCGAAGCGATGCTGCCCAGCTTCACGGACTCGGTGGACGTGGTCGCGTACGGCGAGGGCGAGCCGGCGTCGGCGGCCTGCTCGTCGGTGTGGCTGACGATGAAGCGGTGGTCGGTCAGGACCAGCACGGTGACGTGGCGGCGCACCTCGTTGGAGTCGAAGGTGGTCTCCTGGTGGACCAGGTACGACGAGATGGGCTCGCCGCCGACAGCGGCCTCCACCGCCTCGGCCACGAGGGCCGGGTAGTAGCCGCTGCGCTCGATCGCTGCGCGCAGCCCCTGGGTCGTCGTACCGGATTTCGCCATGAGGTCCATCCTAAGGCCCGTACGGGGCGCCTCGGCCTGCTCAGTAGCTGGGCAGTGTGCGCGGGCCGAGGTCGGTCCGCGCCGGGGGGTGGGCGATGCGGACGGTGGCGCTGAGCACGGAGAGTCCTCCGGCGGCCACGACGACGGGCTCCAGGGACACCCCGACGACCTCGGGGTGCTCGTCGACCAGCCGGGACAGCCGCAGCAGGAGCTCCTCCAGGGCCGGGGTGTCCACCGGGTCGCTGCCGCGCCAGCCGAAGAGCAGCGGGGCGGTGCGGATCGACCGGATCAGCTCGGCCGCGTCGCGGTCGGTGGCGGGCACGAGGCGGTGGGCGGTGTCCCCGAGCAGCTCGGAGGCGACGCCGGCGAGCCCGAAAGAGAGGACGGCGCCGGCGGCCGGGTCGATGACGGAGCGGATGACGGTGTCCACGCCCCGCGGCACCATCGCCTGGACCACCGGCTGGAGCTCGGCGGGGGTGCCGAGGGCGTCGGTGAGCTCTTCGTACGAGCGCCTGAGCTCCTCCTCGCTGCCGAGGTCGAGCCGGACGCCGCCCAGGTCGGCGCGGTGGCGCAGGTGCGGGGCGGTCGTCTTGAGCGCGATGGGGTACCCGAGCGTGCGCGCCGCCCGGGCCGCGTCGTCGGGGGTCGGCGCGGGCAGGGTGGGCCGGACCCGGATCCCGTAGCGGGCGAGCAGCTCGGAGGCGTCGTCGGCGCCGAGGGTCGTGACCGCGTCGTCGGCGACGGGCTCCAGCAGCCGGGTGAGCTGGCCGGCGGCCCCGGCGGTGTCGATGTCGTCGTACTCGGGCACGTGCGCACCCCCCTCGGCGTTCCTCCGCCGCCACTCGCCGTACCGCACGGCCTCGGCCATCGCCCGCACGGCCCGCTCGGCCGCCGGATAGGCCGGAATCCGCCCCCCGCCGCGCGCAGGGTCAGCCCCGCCGGCATCGGAACCACCCCCGCCGGAGGCAGATCCGGCCCCGCCGGAGGCAAACCGACTCCCGTCGAAGTGCGCGGCCCCACCGGGGGCAGATCCGGCCCCGCCGGCGTTTGAGGCGCCGCCGGAGGCAACCGCAGGCCCACCGGCCTGCACGCCACCACCCGCGCCAATTCCAGCCCCGCCCGAGGCAAACCGACTCCCGTCGAAGTGCGCGGCCCCACCGGGGGCAATTCCGGCCCCGCCGGCGGTTGAGGCGCGGGGGTCCGGGGGCGGAGCCCCCGAGGGGTCGGGGGCGGAGCCCCGGGCCGGGGTCGTCACGGCGGCGGCGGACAGCGCCTCGGCCAGCTCCCCCAGCTCCACGTGCACCACAGCCACCGGCTTGCCCGGAACCCCGCCCGCCGCCGCCCGCAGCGCCTCCGCCAGGTCCTCGGTCAGCGTGGTCTCACCGACGGAGGGGATGGCCGTGACGATCACGGCGTCGTTCGCAGGATCCGCGAGGGCGCCGGCCAGCGCGTCCCGGAAGTCCTCCGGCACGGCCTCCGTCGTCAGGTCCAGCGGCAGGTGCGGCCGCAGCCCCTCCGTCAGGCACGCGTCGTACGTCAGCACGCCCAGCGACTCGGAGTTCCCGAGGATCGCGATCCTCGGCCCCGCGGGCAGCGGCTGGTCCGCCAGCAGCAGCCCCGCGTCCACCAGCTCGGTCACGGTGTCGACGCGGATCACGCCGGCCTGCCGGAGCAGCGCCGAGACGGTGGCGTCGGGGAGCCGGGTCTCGGGGACCGCGTGCCCGGCCGGGCTGACGCCGCTGTGACGCCCGCCCTTGGCGACGACGACCGGCTTGACGGCCGCCGTGCGCCGGGCGAGGCGGGTGAACTTCCGCGGGTTGCCCAGGGTTTCGAGGTACAGCAGGGCCACGTCCGTGGCCGGGTCGTCGTACCAGTACTGGAGGAAGTCGTTCCCGGAGACGTCCGCGCGGTTGCCCGCCGAGATGAAGGACGACAGCCCGGCGCCGCGCCGTACCAGCCCCGACAGCAGGGCGATGCCGATCGCGCCGGACTGGGTGAACAGGCCGATGCGCCCCGGGTCCGGGGAGCCCGGCGCCAGCGAGGCGTTCAGCCCGGAGGCCGTGTTGATCACCCCGAAGGCGTTCGGGCCGATGATCCGCATGCCGTACGAGCGGGCCTGGCGGACCAGTTCGCGCTGGCGGGCCAGGCCTTCGGGTCCGCTTTCCCCGTAGCCCGCCGACAGGACGACCAGGCCCTGGACGCCGTGCTCGCCGCAGTCCGCGACGACTTCCGGCACGCGTTCCGCGGGCACGGCGACCACCGCGAGGTCGACGCCCGGGGCGAAGTCGGCCACCGAGCGGCCTGCCGGCACTCCGGCCAGTTCCGTGCAGCCGGGCTCCAGCGCACTGTTGACGGCGTAGAGCGGCCCGGGGAAGCCGCCGGCCCGCAGATTGGCCAGCGCGGCCCGTCCGACCCCGTCGGGCGAGCGGCTGACGCCGATCACGGCCACCGAGCCGGGGGTCAGCAGCCGCTGCACCGAGCGCGCCTCGGCGCGCTGTTCGCGGGCGCGCTGCACGGCCAGCGACTCGGCGGTCGGCTCCAGGTCCAGGGTCAGGTGGACCGAGCCGTCCTCGAAGCTCCGCTTCTGCTGGTACCCGGCGTCCGTGAACACTTTGATCATCTTGCCGTTGGCGGGCAGCACCTCCGCGGCGAAGCGCCGGATGCCGCGCTCGCGGGCGACCGCCCCGATGTGCTCCAGCAGGGCGGAGGCCACTCCGCGGCCCTGGTGCGCGTCCTGGACCAGGAAGGCGACCTCGGCCTCGTCGGCGGGTGCGGAGGCGGGGCGGCCGTCGGCGCCGATGCGGTCGTAGCGGACGGTCGCGATGAACTCGCCGCCGACGGTGGCGGCCAGGCCGACCCGGTCCACGTAGTCGTGGTGGGTGAAGCGGTGCACGTCCCGGTCCGACAGCCGGGGGTAGGGCGCGAAGAAGCGGTAGTACTTCGACTCGTCCGACACCTGCTCGTAGAAGCTGACCAGCCGGCCCGCGTCCTCTGTGGTGATGGGCCTGATCCGGGCGGTGCCGCCGTCGCGCAGCAGCACGTCGGCTTCCCAGTGAGCCGGGTACGAGGGGTCCGACGCCGTGGTCATGGGCCAAGCGTACGCATCTCCCTCGCGCGGCGAGTTAGGCAAGCTGGGACAAATCAGTGCAAGCTGGGGAAGGTCGAACGGCGGGCTTTTCCGGGCCGAAGGTCGGTCCGAGCACGCGGAGAGCCGTGAGAGACTGGTCTAGACAACCGGCAAGAACCTGAAGGGCATCACCATGGCAGAGCGCCGCGTCAACGTCGGCTGGGCCGAGGGCCTGCACGCTCGTCCCGCCTCGATCTTCGTCCGTGCGGCGACGGCCTCCGGCGTCCCGGTGACCATCGCGAAGGCCGGCGGCGACCCGGTCAACGCCGGCTCGATGCTGGCGGTCCTGGGCCTGGGCGCCCAGGGCGGCGAGGAGATCGTCCTCGCCTCCGAGGCCGAGGGTTCGGAGGCCGCGCTCGACCGCCTGGCGAAGCTGGTTGCGGAGGGCCTGGAAGAGCTCCCCGAGACGGTCTGATCCACCGGATCACCGCACACGCGCACCGAGGCCGCGGCCTCCCGTACGACGGGAACCGCGGCCTTCGCGTTTTCAGACGGCCCGTTCTCGCATTTCCACCGCTCCACGGAAAAACAATTCGCGCAGCCGGAAATGCCGCGAGCGGATAAAGCCGGTGATCCGGTCCGGCGCCACACGCATATCCGTTATTTGTATACGGCGATTGTTAATGGCGGCCGCTCGCGGTGTTTACGACAGGTTGCAGAGTCCTCACGCGCTCCGCGTCCGGGCGGCGCAGCCGGTGCGCGGCCGCCGCCCGGTCCACGTGCACGGCGGTCAGCGCACGCGCGCGGGAGGCGTCCCCGCGGGCCACCGCGTCCACGATCGCGCCGTGCTCCGCCCAGGACTCCACGGGCCGCACGGGGGCCTCCACCTCGTACATCCACGCGATCTTGTGCCGGAGCTGGGTGAGCAGCGCGATCAGCCCGGGGCTGCCGGAGGCCTGGACCAGCGTCTCGTGGAACCAGCCGCCCAGGGCGCGCAGATCCTCCCCCTGGCCGCGCCTGGCCCGCTCCTGGCCCAGCCTGACCAGCCCGCGCAGCACCTTCAGGTGGGCTTCCGTACGCCGCTGGGCGGCCCGGGCGGCTCCGAGGGGCTCCAGCAGCATCCGCACCTCCAGGAGGTCGGCCGCCTCCTGCTCCGTGGGCTCGGCGACACAGGCGCCGGCGTGCCGGCGTGTGGTCACGAACCCCTCGGACTCCAGGGTGCGCAGGGCCTCGCGGACCGGGACCCGGGAGACGCCGTAGCGGCGCGCCAGCTGCTCCTCGGTGAGCCGGGCCCCCGGCTCGAAGACACCGGTGACGATGTCCTCGCGGATGGCGGTGCACACCGCGTGCGCAGGAATACGCAAAACCGGACCTCCGCTTAATCCCCGCGAAACGCGGTCGTCTACTCAGCCGTTCGGCTCCTCCGACTTCTTGCTGCGACTCTATTGCAGCACACCGGAATTCCCGAGCGCCGCCGGAAATCGGGTCCTTCTTTGGGTCATCCTTTGCCCGGGCACACCGAAGGCCCCGGCTCGGGGAGCCGGGGCCTTCGGGGAAGCGTGCGCCGGGGCGCGCCGGGTCAGATGCTGACGCCGTGCGAGCGGAGGTAGGCGATCGGGTCGATGTCCGAGCCGTAGTCCGCGCCGGTGCGGGCCTCGAAGTGGAGGTGCGGGCCACTGGAGTTGCCGGTCGAGCCGGAGAGGCCGATCTGCTGGCCCGGGGTGACCTTCTGGCCGACGACCACGGACAGCGAGTGCAGGTGGCCGTACTGCGTGTAGGAGCCGTCGTTGTGCTTGATGACGACGTTGTTGCCGTAGGCGCCGCCCCAGCCCGCCTCGACGACGGTGCCCATGCCGACGGCGCGGACCGTGGTGCCGGAGGCGGCGTGGAAGTCGATGCCGGTGTGGCTGCCGGAGGACCACATGGCGCCGCCGGCCTTGTACGAGGTGCTCACGTACGAGCCGTCGATCGGCGAGACGAACTGCAGCAGGCGCTTGCGCTCGGCCTCGCGCTCGGCGCGCTCCTTGGCCTCGCGCTCGGCCTTCGCCTTCGCCTCGGCCTTGGCACGGGCCTCGGCGGCGCGCTGCTTGGCCTCGGCCTCGGCCTGGGCCTTGGCGGCGGCGATCTCGGCGGCCTGCGCCTGCGCGGCGGCCTGGGCCTCGATCTGGCCCGCCATGTCCTCGGCGACGACGACCGTGTTCAGGCCGGTGTCCTCGAACTTCTCGGGGGCGGTGTCGGCGGCGAACGCCGGGCCCGCGAGCGAGCCGACCACTCCGGTGGCGGCGAGGGCGGTGACCCCGGCTATGCCGGCGGCCTTGCGGTTCAGTCGGCTGGAACCACGGTGCTTGCCGGTGGGACGACTGCCAAACGCCATGAAAAGGCTGATCCTTTCCTTCCCTCTCGCCTACCGGGTTAGCTGACGGGTTCGGAGCAGGAAGGTCTCCTACGGGCCCCCTCTTGCGAGGCGGTCCGATTCACCCCAGGGACACTTGTGGGTCCCCGGCTCCCCAGGCTCGCGCCTGACGGGGACTCGGCGATCGCTGCCCGGTGCCGCGGGTGCGGCGCTTACAGCTGACGGACAGCGGGACCGACGCTAGGCGGATCTTCATCCAATCACCAAACAGACACGCGTTTTTGTGGCGCACGCCACTGGGCATAAGCGCAACCACCCGACACAAACGGACATGAAGGACAAACGGGGGCCCTGGCGGATGATCCGCCAGGGCCCCCGTTCATTCAGGCCAGTTGCGGGCCGGCCGTGGGTCAGGGCGTGACCACGGTGACCTCACCGATGCCCAGTTCCCTCACGGGCCCCTCGATCTGCGCCGCGTCACCCACGAGCACCGTCACCAGACGGTCCACGGGGAACGCCTTGACGACAGCCGAAGTGGCCTCCACCGTGCCGGTTTCGGCCAGCCGCGCGTACAACTGCGCCTGGAAGTCGTCCGGGAGCTCCTGCTCGACCTGGTCGGCGAGCGTGCCCGCGACGGCGGCCGCCGTCTCGAACTTCAGCGGGGCGACGCCGACGAGGTTCTGCACGGCCACGTCCCGCTCGGCATCCGTCAGGCCGCCCTCCGCCAGCGTCCGGAGCACCTTCCAGAGGTCCGCGAGCGCCGGGCCGGTGTTCGGGGTGTCGACCGAGCCGCTGATCGCCAGCATGGACGCGCCGGTGCCCTGCGCGGTGGAGCGCAGCACCTGCCCGAACGAGCGGACGCCGTAGGTGTAGCCCTTCTCCTCGCGCAGGACCTTGTCCAGCCGCGAGGTGAGGGTGCCGCCGAGGCAGTACGTGCCGAGGACCTGGGCCGGCCACACGAGGTCGTGCCGGTCCGGGCCGATCCGGCCGATCAGCAGCTGGGTCTGGACCGCGCCCGGCCGGTCCACGACGACCACGCGCCCGGTGTCGTCGGCGGTCACCGGGGGCACGGGGCGCGGCGTGCCGGCCCCGCCGGTCCAGGCGCCCAGGGTGTCGGCGAGGACGGCGTCCAGGTCGGTGCCGCTGAGGTCGCCGACGACCACGGCGGTGGCCGTGGCGGGGCGTACGTGGGCCTCGTAGAAGGCCCGGACGGCCGCGGCGTCGATCCGCGCGACGGTGTCCTCGGTGCCCTGGCGCGGCCGGGACATCCGCAGGGACTCGGGGAAGAGCTCCTTGGAGAGCTGCTTGGCCGCCATGCGCGAGGGGTTGGCCAGCTCGTGCGGGATCTCGTCGAGCCGGTTGCGCACCAGGCGGTCCACCTCGCTGTCCGCGAAGGCGGGGGCCCGCAGCGCCTCGGCGAGCAGGCCGACGGCCTTGTGCAGGCGGGAGACCGGGACCTCCAGCGAGACCCGGACGCCGGGGTGGTCGGCGTGCGCGTCGAGGGTGGCGCCGCAGCGCTCCAGCTCGGCGGCGAACTCCTCGGCGGTGTGCTTGTCGGTGCCCTCGGACAGGGCCCGCGCCATGATCGTGGCGACGCCGTCGAGGCCCGCGGGCTCGGCGTCGAGCGGCGCGGCGAGGCTGATCTCGACCGCGACGACCTGCTGGCCGGGACGGTGGCAGCGGAGCACCGTCAGGCCGTTGTCCAGCGTCCCGCGCTCGGGGGCCGGGAAGGCCCACGGCCGGGCCTCCCCCGCCTGCGGGCGCGGGTGGAAGGTCATCGTCGATCCGGTGGTGTCGCTCACTGGGCCGCCTTCTCGTTCTCGTCGTTCTCATCGGTGGCGGAGTCCCCGGCAGAGGCCTCGGGGCCCTCTGCGCTCTCGGTGTCCGCCGGTGCGGCCAGCGGCTCGTACACGAGCACCGCGCGGTTGTCGGGGCGCAGCCGGGCCGCGGCCGCGGCCTGGACCTCCTCGGCGGTGATGTCGAGGATCCGGTCGACGGCGGTCAGCGCCAGCTGCGGGTCGCCGAAGAGCACGGCGTACCGGCACAGTTCGTCGGCGCGGCCGGCGACCGTGCCCAGCCGGTCGAGCCATTCGCGCTCCAGCTGTGCCTGGGCGCGCTCCATCTCCCCGGCCGTCGGGCCCTCGGCGGCGAAGCGCGCGAGCTCCTCGTCGACGGCGGCCTCGATGCTCGGGACCTCGACCCCGCCGGAGGTTTTGACGTCCAGCCAGCCCAGCGAGGGCGCCCCGGCCAGGCGCAGCAGCCCGAAGCCGGCGGCGACGGCCGTCTGGTCACGGCGGACCAGGCGGTTGTGCAGCCGGGAGGACTCGCCGCCGCCGAGGACGGTCAGGGCCAGGTCGGCGGCGTCGCACTCGCGGGTGCCGTCGTGGGGCAGGCGGTAGGCGGCCATCAGCGCGCGGGCCGGGACCTCTTCGGTGATCTCCTCGCGGAGCTGCCCGCCCATCACGTCGGGGAGCGAGCCGTCGCGGGGCGGCTGCTTGCCGTCGTGCGAGGGGATGGTGCCGAAGTACTTCTCGATCCAGGCGAGCGTCTGCTCCGGGTCGATGTCCCCGACGACCGACAGGACGGCGTTGTTGGGGGCGTAGTACGTGCGGAAGAAATCCCGCGCGTCCTCCAGGGAAGCGGCGTCCAGGTCGGCCATCGAGCCGATCGGGGTGTGGTGGTACGGGTGGCCCTCGGGGTAGGCGAGCGCGGTCAGCCGCTCGAAGGCCGTGCCGTACGGGACGTTGTCGTAGCGCTGGCGGCGCTCGTTCTTGACGACGTCGCGCTGGTTCTCCATCGACTCCTCGTCGAGGGCGGTCAGCAGCGAGCCCATCCGGTCGGCCTCCAGCCAGAGCGCGAGCTCCAGCTGGTGGGTCGGCATGGTCTCGAAATAGTTGGTCCGCTCGAAGCTGGTGGTGCCGTTCAGCGAACCGCCGGCACCCTGGACCAGTTCGAAGTGGCCGTTGCCGGGTACGCTCGCCGAGCCCTGGAACATCAGGTGCTCGAAGAGGTGAGCCAGTCCCGTACGCCCCTTGACCTCGTGACGCGAACCGACGTCGTACCAGAGGCAGACCGCGGCGACCGGGGTCAGGTGGTCCTCGGAGAGCACCACGCGCAGGCCGTTGGCCAGGCGGTGCTCGGTAGCCGACAGGCCGCCGGTGGCGTCCTGAGCAGTGGCCGTGTGACCCATGGGCATGTGGTCCCTTCGATCGCGATGTAGAGAAGTCCTGCCACTGTATGCAAGCGCGCCGACACCTGGAGAAGTTCCCGGTGGTCCCGGGTCGGGGTCGGTGTTGTCAGAGGAGCGGTCCACAATGGACCGCGTCAGATCCACCCCTTGGTAAGGAGCCGCAGCAGCGATGGCCCGCCGCAGCACGAAGACCCCGCCGCCGGAGGATTTCGAGGAGAAGATCCTCGACATCGACGTCGTCGACGAAATGCAGGGCTCCTTCCTCGAGTACGCGTACTCGGTGATCTACTCCCGCGCCCTGCCCGACGCCCGGGACGGCATGAAGCCGGTACACCGCCGCATCGTGTACCAGATGAACGAAATGGGCCTGCGCCCCGACCGCGGCTACGTGAAGTGCGCCCGCGTCGTCGGCGAGGTGATGGGCAAGCTGCACCCGCACGGCGACGCGTCGATCTACGACGCCCTGGTGCGCATGGCCCAGCCCTTCTCCATGCGCCTGCCGCTGGTGGACGGCCACGGCAACTTCGGCTCGCTGGGGAACGACGACCCGCCGGCCGCCATGCGGTACACCGAGTGCCGGATGGCGGACGCGACGTCCCTGATGACGGAGTCGATCGACGAGGACACCGTCGACTTCACCCCGAACTACGACGGCCAGGAGCGCGAGCCGGTCGCGCTGCCGGCCGCGTACCCGAACCTGCTGGTCAACGGCGCCTCGGGCATCGCGGTCGGCATGGCCACCAACATGCCCCCGCACAACCTCGGCGAGGTCATCGCGGCGGCCCGGCACCTGATCCGGTACCCGCAGGCGGACCTGGAGGCGCTGATGCGCTTCGTGCCGGGTCCGGACCTGCCGACGGGCGGCCGGATCGTGGGCCTGTCGGGCATCAAGGACGCGTACGAGAACGGCCGCGGCAGCTTCAAGATCCGCGCCACCGTGTCGGTGGACAACGTGACCGCGCGCCGCAAGGGGCTCGTCGTCACGGAACTGCCGTTCACGGTGGGCCCCGAGAAGGTCATCGCCAAGATCAAGGACCTGGTCGGCTCCAAGAAGCTCCAGGGCATCGCGGACGTCAAGGACCTGACCGACCGCTCGCACGGCCTGCGCCTGGTCATCGAGATCAAGAACGGCTTCCACCCGGAGGCGGTACTGGAGCAGCTGTACAAGTTGACGCCGATGGAGGAGTCCTTCGGCATCAACAACGTCGCCCTGGTCGACGGGCAGCCGCTCACTCTCGGCCTCAAGGAGCTGCTGGAGGTCTATCTGGACCACCGCTTCGAGGTCGTGCGCCGCCGCAGCGAGTTCCGCCGCACCAAGCGCCGGGACCGGCTGCACCTGGTCGAGGGCCTGCTCGTGGCCCTGATCGACATCGACGAGGTCATCCGGCTGATCCGCTCGAGCGAGAACTCCGCCCAGGCGAAGGAGCGGCTGATCGAGCGCTTCTCGCTGAGCGAGGTCCAGACCCAGTACATCCTGGACACCCCGCTGCGCCGGCTCACCAAGTTCGACCGGCTGGAGCTGGAGTCGGAGCGCGACCGGCTCAACGGCGAGATCGACGAGCTGACCGGGATCCTGGAGTCGGACAGCGAGCTGCGCAAGCTGGTCTCGGCGGAACTGGCCGCAGTCGCCAAGAAATTCGGCACCGAGCGGCGCACGGTGCTGCTGGAGTCGGCGGGCGCGCCGGTGGCCGCGGTGCCGCTGGAGGTCGCGGACGACCCGTGCCGGGTGCTGCTGTCCTCGACGGGCCTGCTGGCCCGCACCATGACCGGTGAGCCGCTGCCCGAGGGCGACGGCAAGCGCGCGAAGCACGACGTGATCGTCTCTTCGGTGCTCGCGACCGCGCGGGCCGAGGTGGGTGTGGTGATCTCGTCGGGCCGGCTGCTTCGGCTGTCGGTGATCGACCTGCCGCAGCTGCCGGACACGCACGCGGCGCCGAACCTCGCCGGCGGGGCCCCGGTCACGGAGTTCCTCTCGGGTCTCGAGCCGGACGAGAAGGTCATCTGCCTGACCACCCTCGACGAGAGTTCGCAGGGCCTGGCACTGGGCACCGAGCAGGGCGTGGTCAAGCGGGTCGTGCCGGACTATCCGGCCAACAAGGACGAGCTGGAGGTCATCACCCTCAAGGACGGCGACCGGATCGTCGGCGCGGTCGAGCTGCGGACGGGCGAGGAGGACCTGGTCTTCATCACCGACGACGCCCAGCTGCTGCGTTACCCGGCCGGGCAGGTGCGCCCGCAGGGCCGTCCCGCGGGCGGCATGGCCGGCATCAAGCTGTCGGAGAACGCCAAGGTCATCCACTTCTCGGCGGTGGACCCGGCCGTGGAGGCCGGCGTGTTCAGCGTGGCCGGCTCGCACGGCACGCTGGACGATTCGGTGGCCACGGCCAAGCTGACGCCGTTCGACCAGTACCCGCGCAAGGGACGCGCCACCGGCGGTGTCCGCTGTCAGCGGTTCCTGAAGGGCGAGGACGTCCTGACGCTGGCCTGGGCGGGGGCCGTGCCCGCCCGCGCGGCGACGGCCAACGGCTCCCCGGTGGAGCTCCCGGAGCCGGACCCGCGCCGCGACGGCTCGGGCACGACGCTGGCGGCGGTGGTCGCCGTGGTCGCGGGCCCGCCGCTGTAGGGCGCCGGACACCGCGCACGACGGACACCTTGCACGACGGACACCGCGCGCGGCCGTCGGGGGCGGTCGGACCGATCCTGAGATCGGGCCCGACCGCCCCTCGACCCGGCCTGATCGGGCTCGATCGGGCCTGACCGGACTTGATCGGCGCAATGATGCGGGAAGCGGATGAAACGCCGCCGGTCCGCCCACTAGGGTTTTCCCGTTACCGCTGGTGGGGGGAGACAACAGCAGATGAGCCGTCGGTCGAGCGGATTGATCGGGGTCTGGGCCGAGGCCCAGCGCCAGCAGCAGCGGACGCAGCTGATCCAGCAGCGCGAGGCGGAACGCCGGCAGCGGGCGTACGAACGCGAAGAGGCCCGCAGCCGCCGGGAACAACAAGCCGCCTACCGCCAGCACCGCGACGCGGAGGCGCGGCGGCGCACCGGGGAACTGGACGCCCGGGTCGCGGCCCTGCAGGGCCTGCTGGTGGCGGGCTGCCGGGCCCCGGCGTTCCGGACGGCGGCCCTGGTCCGGTCCGAGCAGCTGGAACCGTTCCGCCCCGGCGCGCTCGCCCAGCCCGTACAGATGCCGCACATCGGTCAGTTTCCGGCGCAGACCGGCTGGGCCATGACCGGCAGCCGCCGAGCCCAGGCGGAGCAGGAGGCGCACGCCCGGTACACCGCCGCCTGGCAGGCCGCACACGCCGCGGAGACCCGTCGGCAGCAGGAGCTCGCGGCCTACCGGCAGCAGTACGACCGGTGGGCGCAGGAGCAGCTCGCCGGGATCCGGCGGCACAACGACGGCCTCGCCGAACTGGCCGAGGCCCTGCGCGCCGGCGAGCCGGAGGCCGCGGTGGAGTACTTCTCGGCCGCCCTGTACGCCTCCACTGCCTGGCCGGAGGACTTGCCGCGCCAGGTGTCGGCGGCCTACGACCCGGCGGCGCGCCAGCTCGTACTGGACTGGGAGCTGCCCGGGTTCTCGGTGGTGCCCGAGGCTAAGTCCGTGCGGTACATGCCCGGCGCGGACCAGGACAAGGAGACCGCCCGGCCGGTGACCCAGCGTCGGGCGCTGTACCGGGACGTGCTGGCCCAGTGCGTCCTTCTGGTGCTGCGAGAGCTGTACGCGGCCGACGAGTTCGGCGTGCTGGACTCGGTGGTCGTCAACGGCTTCGTGGACGACCACGATCCGGCGACGAGCCGGCGGGCGCAGATCGTCCTCGCGACGGTGCAGGCCGCGCGCCCGGCCTTCGACGGGCTGCACCTGGAACAAGTGAGCGCCGTGGACTGCCTGGCCGACGGGCTGCGCGGGCAGCTCTCGGCGCGGCCCGACCAGCTGGCGGCCGTACGCCCGGGCCGGTCGCCCTCCGAAGTGGGCGGCGGTGTGGTCACCCACGGGGACGCGGCCGGGGGCGGGGGTGAGGAACCCGACCTGTTCGAGATGGACCCGATCGCCTTCGAGGGCCTGGTCGCCGAGCTGTTCCGGGCGATGGGCATGGAGGCGGTGACCACGCAGCGCTCCAACGACGGCGGTGTGGACGTCGAGGCGGTCGATCCGGCACCGATCCGCGGCGGCAGGATCGTGGTGCAGGTCAAGCGGTACCGCAACACCGTGCCGCCGACGGCGGTCCGCGACCTGTACGGGACGGTCCAGGACGCCGGCGCGAACAAGGGCGTGCTGGTGACCACGTCCTCCTTCGGTCCCGGGTCGCACACGTTCGCCAACGGCAAGCCGCTGGAGCTGGTCTCCGGCACCGAGCTGGTCGACCTGCTGCACCGGCACGGCCTGCGCGGGCGGCTCGGGGGCCGGGGTCAGGGCGGCGGCCGGGGCGTGCCGGCGCAGCGGGACGGCGCCGCAGCGCAGCCCGCGGCAGCGCCGTCGGCCGAGCGGAACGTCCTGGGCATGTACTGGTCGGGCCGGGTCGCGCTCGACGTGTGCGCGCTGGTGTGTGCGGGCAACCGGGTGCTGAGCGAGGACCACTTCGTGTTCTTCAACAACCCGCAGACCCCGGACGGCTCGGTCCGCTCCCGCCCCCACACGGCACCGGACAAGGCCGCGATCGAAGTGGCCTTCGAGGCCCTGCCGGAGCCCGCTGACCGGCTGGTCCTGGTCGCCGCGATCGATCCGGAGGTCAATCCGGACGCCGACCTCGGCGGCTTCACGGACGCGCACGTCCGGTTGCTCGGCGCGTCGGGAGAGGAGCTCGGGCGGCTGGAGGTCTCCGACGGCCGCACGGGCGAGACCGCCCTGGTCCTCGGTTCGTTCCGGCGCCGGGCGAACGGCGACTGGGACTTCGTCATGGGCGGCAAGGGCTACCGAGGCGGCCTGGAGGACCTGCTCCGGGAGTACGGCGTGGACGTCGCCTAGGGAGCGTCCGGGAAGCCGTCCCCGGTCCCCTCTTCCGCTCCGGATTCGGATTCGGATGGGGATTCGGTCGCGGGCCGGGGGACGTAGCGCAGGACGCCCCACATGCTGTCGGGGCGGGCGTCCTGCGGGGCCGGCTCGCGGCAGGCCTCCAGCTCGCGGACGAGTGCGGGGACGTCGATGCCGGAGCCGATCAGGACCAACTGGGTCAGCCTCGGTTCCCCGCGCGACCAGGGCTGCGGGTCGAAGCGCAGGAACCGGCCGACTGCGTGGACTTCGTACTTCTCCTCATGGCCGGGCACGCCGAAGTAGAGGAAGCCCTTGATCCGGTACAGGCCGGGCGGGCGGCTGTCGAGGAAGCCGATCAGACGCCGCGGATCCAGGGCCTGCTCCGAGACGAACTCCACGCTCTCGTACGCGGTGTGGGCGTGCCCCGCATGGTCCCCGGCCCCGTCGGATGTGTCGGTTCCGCCGGTTCCGGCATGTTCCTCCTCCGCGAGGAGGTCCTCGAAGGAGAGCTGGCCGCGGGTCACGGTCCACTCCCTGCGGTCGAACAGCAGCTCCGGGTCGATCCGGCCGTGGTCGGCCGCCACCACCGGGATGCCGGGGGCGAGCCCGCCGAGGACGGCCTCGATGCGGGCCCGTTCCGCCGCCGGCACCCGGTCCGTCTTGTTGAGCACCACCAGGTCGGCGACGGCCAGGTGCCGGTCGGTCTCCGGATGCCTCGCGCGCGTGGCGTCGAACTCCGCCGCGTCCACCACCTCGACCAGCCCGCCGTACGTGATCTCCGGGTTCTCGCTGGCCACGAGCATCCGGATCATCTCCTGCGGCTCCGCCAGGCCGCTCGCCTCGATGACGATCACGTCGATGCGGTGCGCGGGCCGGGAGAGCTTCTCCAGGTACGCGTCCAGCTCGCTGCCGTCGACCGCGCAGCACAGGCAGCCGTTGCCGAGGGAGACCATCGAGTCGCCGACCTGCCCGGCGACCTTCATGGCGTCGATCTCGATCGAGCCGAAGTCGTTGACGACGACACCGATCCTGGTGCCCCCGCAGTTCTTCAGCAGGTGGTTGAGCACGGTGGTCTTCCCGGATCCGAGGAATCCGGCGAGGACGATGACGGGAATGGGCTGCCTGCTGGTCACGCCGTCCGATCGTAGTCGCCGCCCGGCGGGCGCCCGGCACGGCCGGCCGGGGCGGGCCCGGCAGGCGGGCCGACGGGAGGGCGGACTGCCAGGCGGACTGGCAGGCGGACTGGCAGGCGACTGGCGGGAGGGATTTCGAAAACCCTCCCGGTCGATTTACCGTTCCTACCCATGAGCGCCGCACCCGGGCAGGACCGCAGATCTGGGCACACCTGGCGGTTCGGCCTGCCCCGGCGCGTCTTCTCCCAGGTCCTGCTGATGCAGCTGGCGATCGCGGCGGGCGTCACCGTCCTGGCCACGGGACTCTTCCTCGCACCCCTCGGCGCCCAGCTCGACGACCAGGCCATGCGCCGCGCCCTCGCCATCGCCCAGAGCGCCGCGGCCGACCCGGGGCTCGCCGAGGACCTCGTCGCCAGCCGCGCCGTCCCCGACAGCCCGGTGCAGTCCGCCGCGGAGCGGATCCGCCGGGCCACCGGTGCGGAGTACGTCGTGGTCCTCGACCTCCAGGGCATCCGCCGCTCCCACCCCAGCCGGGAACGGATCGGCCGGCACGTCTCCACCGACCCCGCCGACGCGCTGGCCGGCCGCGAGGTCATGGAGATCGACGACGGCACCCTGGGCCGCTCCGCCCGCGGCAAGGTCCCGCTGCGCGACCCGTCGGGCCGGATCGTCGGCGCGGTCTCCGTCGGCATCGCGTACGACAGCGTCCGCGACCGGCTCCTCGGTGCGATCCCCGGTCTCCTCGCCTACGCCGGAGGCGCACTGGCCGCCGGCGCGCTCGCCGCGTACCTGATCTCGCGCCGCATCCAGCGCCAGACCCGCGACTTGGCCTTCTCCGACATCTCCGGGCTCCTGTCGGAGCGCGAGGCCATGCTCCACTCCCTCCGCGAGGGCTTCGTCGCCCTCGACCCGGACGGCAGGATCCGGCTCGTGAACGACGAGGCCCAACGGCTCCTCGGTCTGGGCCCCGAGGCGGCCGGCCGCCCCCTGGACGACGTACTCGGCAGCGGGCGCACCGCCGACGTCCTGACGGGCCGGGTCACCGGCGAGGACCTGCTCACGGTGCAGGGCCCCCGGGTCCTGGTCGCCAACCGGATGCCCACCGACGACGGCGGCGCCGTCGCGACCCTGCGCGACCGCACCGAGCTGGAGCAGCTCGGCCGCGAGCTGGACTCCACGCGCGGCCTGATCGACGCACTGCGCGCACAGGACCACGAGCACGCCAACCGGCTCCACACCCTCCTCGGCCTGCTGGAGCTGGGGCTCCACGAGGAGGCGGCGGCATTCGTCACCGAGGTGGTCGGGGTGCACCGGGCCACCGCGGAGCAGGTCACGGAGAAGGTCCGGGACCCGCTGCTGGCGGCCCTGCTGGTCGGCAAGGCGACCGTCGCCGCCGAGCGCGGCGTGTCCTTGCGGCTGTCCGAATCCACTCTCCTTCCCGACCGCCTGGTCGACCCGGGCGGCCTCGTCACGATCCTCGGCAATCTCGTCGACAACGCCCTCGACGCGGCGGTCGGCTCCACACACCCGCGGGTGGAGGTGGAGCTGCGCGCCGACGACCACACCGCCGTGCTCCGCGTGCGCGACAGCGGCCCCGGGGTGCCGGCCGGGCAGCGGGAGCAGATCTTCACCGAGGGCTGGTCCACCAAGCAGCCCCAGGCGCACGGCAAGCGGGGGCTCGGGCTCGCGCTGGTGCGCCGCCTGGCGGAGCGGCAGGGCGGCAGCGCTCGGGCCGGGGAAGCAGCGGACGGAGGGGCGGAGTTCTCCGTCGTACTCCCGGAGGCCCTCCGGTGATCGACGTGCTCGTGGTGGACGACGACAGGCGTGTTGCTCTGATCAACACGGCCTACGTGGCGAAGGTTCCCGGCTTCCGCGCCGTCGCCCAGGTCCATTCCGCGGGCGAGGCCCTGGAGTTCATCGAGCGCCGCCCGGTGGACCTCGTACTGCTCGACCACTACCTGCCCGACGGGAACGGCCTCGACTTGGTCCGCAGACTCCGCCAGCTCGGCCACCACACGGACGTGATCATGGTGACGGCCGCCCGCGACCTGGCCACCGTCCAGTCCGCCATGCGGCTCGGCGCCCTCCAGTACCTGGTCAAGCCGTTCGCCTTCGCCGGGCTGCGGACCAAGCTGGAGGCGTACGCCTCCCTGCGCCGCACCCTGGCGGTGGGCGGGGAGGCCGAGCAGGCCGAGGTGGACCGGATCTTCGGCGCCCTCGCCGCCGCCGGCACCCCCGTGGAACTCCCCAAGGGCCACTCCCCCACCACGGCGGAGCTGGTGCGGCAGGTGCTGCTGGCCGCCGGAGGCACCCTGTCCGCCCAGCAGATCGCCGAGCGCGCCGGGGTGAGCCGCCAGACCGCCCAGCGCTATCTGAAGCTCTTGGAACGCAGCGGCCGGGTCCGCCTGAGCCTGCGCTACGGAGAGACCGGCCGCCCGGAGCACCGGTACGCCTGGATGACCGCCGACGGGACCTCCGGTGCCGACGGAAGGCCCGGTGCCGAAGGGCCCCCCGGCACCGCCTCCTAGACAGCGCCCGCGCCCGTCAGGGAGCGCACCTCGGTCTCCGCGTGCCGCGCCTCGTCGGGCGTCTCGTGCGAGGTGACGGTCCCGATCCAGCCCGCCAGGAAGCCCAACGGGATCGAGACGATGCCGGGGTTCTGCAGCGGGAAGACCTGGAAGTCCGCCCCGGGGAACAGGGCGTCGGGGCTTCCCGACACCACTGGCGACAGCACCACGAGCAGCACCGCCGGGACCAGTCCCCCGTACACCGACCAGACCGCACCACGGGTGGTGAACCCCCGCCAGAACAGCGAGTAGAGCAGCACGGGCAGGTTCGCCGAGGCCGCCACCGCGAAGGCCAGGCCGACCAGGAAGGCGACGTTCAGGTCCTGAGCGAGCAGCCCCAGGCCGATGGCCAGGGCGCCGATGCCGACCGCGGCCGTCCGCGCCACCGCCACCTCGCTGCGCTGCTTGGCGCGGCGGCGCTTGAGCGAGGCGTACAGGTCGTGGGCGACCGAGGCGGAGGAGGCGAGGGTGATCCCGGCGACAACGGCCAGGATCGTGGCGAACGCGATCGCCGCGACCACGGCGAACAGCACCGTCCCGCCAGTGGTTCCGCTGCCGCCGCCGAGGAACAGCGCGAGCAGCGGTACGGCCGTGTTGCCGGCGGCGTTGGAGGCCCGCACCTCCTGGGGACCCACCAGCGCGGCGGCGCCGAAGCCGAGCACGATGGTCATCAGGTAGAAGCTGCCGATGAGCCCGATCGCCCACACCACCGACCGGCGGGCCGCCCGCGCGGTGGGCACGGTGTAGAAGCGGGACAGGATGTGCGGCAGTCCGGCGGTGCCGAGGACGAGCGCGAGGCCGAGACTGAGGAAGTCGAAGCGGGCGGTCCAGTCCCCGCCGTACTTCAGTCCGGGGCCGAGGAAGGCGTCGCCGTGGCCGCTGCGTTCGGCGGCGCGGGTCAGCAGCTGGTTGAAGTCCCCGTGGAAGCGCATCAGCACGAGCGCCGTCAGCGTGATCGCACCGCCCATCAGCAGGACGGCCTTGACGATCTGGATCCAGGTGGTGGCGCGCATGCCGCCGAAGGACACGTAGATCACCATCAGCGCGCCGACCCCGACGACGGTCCAGGCGCGGGCGGCGGCGCTGCTCCCGCCGAGCAGGAGCGCCACCAGGCTCCCCGCACCGACCATCTGCGCGACGAGGTAGAGCACCGAGACGGTCACCGAGGAGGTCCCCGCCGCGATGCGCACCGGCCGCTCGCTCATCCGCGCGGCCACTACGTCCGCCAGCGTGAACCGGCCGCAGTTGCGGACCAGTTCGGCCACCAGGAACAGCACGACGAGCCAGGCCACCAGGAAGCCCACGGAGTACAGCAGGCCGTCGTAGCCGAACAGCGCGATCAGGCCGGAGATGCCGAGGAAGGAGGCCGCGGACATGTAGTCGCCCGCGATGGCGAAACCGTTCTCCATCGGGGAGAAGAGACGGCCGCCGGCGTAGAACTCCTCGGCGGATCCGTGGCGGTTGCGGCTGACCCAAGTGGTGATGGCCAGTGTGACGGCGACGAACGTACTGAACAGCACCAGCGCGAGGGTCTGGTGCCCGGTGGCCAGCGCCCCGGCCGCCAGGCCCTGGCCGGTCATCGGCCGGCCTCGCGCAAGCGCTCCTGGCCCCGCGCCTGCTCGAAAACGGTCCAGCGCAGGTCGAGGGCGGCACGGTCCCGGCGCAGCCGCGCGTTCCGGGCGTACGCCCAGGTCAGCAGGAAGGTGGAGAGGAACTGCCCCAGACCCGCGATCAGGGCGACGTTGACGGCTCCCACGACGGGCCGGGCCATCAGGCCGGGCGCGGCGACGGCCGTGACGACGTACGCGAGGTACCAGCCGAAGAAGGCGAGGGAGGCGGGGACGACGAACCGTCGGTAGCGGCTGCGCACCTCCTGGAAGGCGGCGCTGCGCTGCACCTCCAGGTAGATTTCGGCCGCTCCGGAGGCGGGTCGGGCCGTGGCGGCGGGGCGGGCCGCGGCGGCCGACACCGTGCCCGGCTGCTCGCCCTCCCCCCAGCCGGACGCGAGCGCGTCGTACCAGGGGTCGTCCAGCCGGATCGTTCCGGCATCACGACCTTCGTGCTTGTCCACCGAACTCTCCTTGTCCGCCGCCGCATTGGCTGCGTGCCCACAAGGATGTGCGGAAGGGGTGGTTTCCGGACTGGTGTCTTGGAGCTCTTCACCCCATCAGGTGATGGGGTGAAGAGCTCCCGAGTGACGGGAACCGGGTCAGGCGTCGATGCGCGAGCGGTCGAGCGTCGCCGCCGAGCTGGTGATGAACTCCTTGCGGGGCGCGACCTCGTTGCCCATCAGGAGGTCGAACACCTGCTCCGCGGAGTCCAGGTCGCCGATGTTGATCCGGCGCAGCGTGCGGAAGCGCGGGTCCATCGTGGTCTCCGCGAGCTGGTCGGCGTCCATCTCGCCCAGGCCCTTGTACCGCTGGATCGAGTCCTTGTAGCGGATTCCCTTGCGCTGGTACTCCAGCAGGGTCTGGCGGAGCTCGTTGTCGGAGTACGTGTAGACGTACTTGTCCTGGCCCTTCTTGGGCTGGACCAGTTCGATCCGGTGCAGCGGCGGGACGGCCGCGAAGACCCGGCCGGCCTCGACCATCGGGCGCATGTACCGCTGGAAGAGGGTCAGCAGCAGGCAGCGGATGTGCGCGCCGTCGACATCGGCGTCGACGAGCAGGACGATCTTGCCGTACCGCGCCGCGTCGAGGTCGAAGGTCCGGCCGGAGCCGGCCCCTATGACCTGGATGATCGCGCCGCATTCGGCGTTCTTCAGCATGTCCGAGACCGAGGACTTCTGGACGTTGAGGATCTTGCCCCGGATGGGCAGCAAGGCCTGGAACTCGGAGTTGCGCGCGAGCTTGGCGGTGCCGAGCGCGGAGTCCCCCTCGACGATGAAGAGCTCGCTGCGGTCCACGTCGTCGCTGCGGCAGTCGGCGAGCTTGGCCGGCAGCGAGGAGGACTCCAGCGCGGTCTTGCGGCGCTGCGCCTCCTTGTGCTGCCGGGCCGCGATCCTGGTCCGGGCCGCGGCGACGATCTTCTCCATGACCGCACGGGCCTGCTGCTTGTCGTCGCGCTTCGTCGAGGTCAGGAAGGCCTTGAGCTCCTTGGCGACCACGGCGGCCACGATCCTGGTCGCGGCCGAGGTGCCGAGCACCTCCTTGGTCTGGCCCTCGAACTGCGGCTCGGCGAGCCGGACCGTGACGACCGCGGTCATGCCCTCCATGGCGTCGTCCTTGACGACGTCGTCCTCGGCGACGCGCAGGAGCTTCGCGGAGCGCAGGACCTCGTTGACCGTCTTGGTGACGGAGCGCTCGAAGCCGGAGACGTGCGTGCCGCCCTTGGGCGTGGCGATGATGTTGACGAAGGACTTGACCGCGGTCTCGTACCCGGTGCCCCAGCGCAGGGCGATGTCGACCCCGAGCTCGCGGGTGACCTCGGTGGGGGTCATGTGGCCGCGGTCGTCGAGGACGGGCACGGTCTCCTTGAACGTGCCCGTGCCGGTCAGCCGGACCACGTCGCAGACGGCCTTGTCCTGGGTCAGGTACTCGCAGAACTCGCTGATGCCGCCGTCGAAGCGGAAGACCTCCTCGGTCTTTCCGGCGCCGTCGATGGCCCGCTCGTCGCGCACCACGATGGTCAGGCCGGGGACGAGGAAGGCCGTCTGGCGGGCCCGCTGGTACAGCGTGTCCAGGGAGAGCCGGGCGTCCTTGAGGAAGATCTGGCGGTCGGCCCAATAGCGCACGCGGGTGCCGGTGCGCGTCTTGGGCACGCGCTTGCCCTTGAGGAGGCCGTTGGCCGGGTCGAAGGGCGCGTCGGGGCCCTGCTCGGTGAAGATGCCGGGGACGCCGCGGCGGAAGCTGATCCCGTGCGTGGCGCCGTTGCGGTCGACCTCGACGTCGAGCCGGGCGGACAGCGCGTTGACCACGGAGGCGCCGACGCCGTGCAGGCCGCCGGAGGCGGCGTACGAGCCGCCGCCGAACTTGCCGCCCGCGTGGAGCTTGGTCATGACGACTTCGATGCCCGACAGGCCGGTCTTGGGCTCGACGTCGACGGGGATGCCGCGGCCGTTGTCCCGGACCTCGACGGAGTTGTCCTCGTGGAGGATCACTTCGATGTGGTCGCAGAATCCGCCCAGGGCCTCGTCGACGGAATTGTCGATGATCTCCCAGAGGCAGTGCATCAGGCCACGGCTGTCCGTGGACCCGATGTACATCCCGGGCCGCTTGCGGACCGCCTCGAGTCCTTCGAGGACGAGCAGGTGCCGCGCGGTGTAGTTGGAGCCGTCCCGGTCTGCTCCGGTCAGCAGCGCGCTGGAAGGCACGGACGTGTCGGCGGTCACGCAGTTCGCTCCTCGCTGAATTTCTTTTCTGGCCCGGTCGGGCGCAGGAGTGGCTCGGTTACCGCTCAGAGGGTACCGAGGCCTGGTAGAGCCGGTGCAACGCCACCCTTGCGGCATCTTCAGCCTAGTGCAGATCCGTACGGATGTTCGATCCCTCGATGGGGTGAAGCAAACATCACGTTCCCTTCGAGGCATGAACCATTTAGGGTTCGGGCACGTCCTCATGAACAACCGGCAACCCCGCCGGGAGACCATGGACTGCGACCGACAACGCCAAGCAACGCGAAACCGTAGAGCAACGCAATACGGCTCCTTCGCCGCCAACCGGCAACAGCCGGCCAGCTCGGAAGGAAAAGTTTCGAGGAAAAGCCGCGAGCGGGAACGTTTTCGGCCTGGTTGGATGTTGACCCTGGTACGACAGCTCGTCGAGCTAGAGAAGAGGCGACGTGACTACTGTTCTGACACCCGCGACCCCGCTGACGGCCGCTGACCGATGCGACCGTTGCGGCGCCCAGGCATATCTGCGCGTCGTCCTGCTGAGCGGCGGTGAACTGCTCTTCTGCGCCCACCACGGCCGCAAGTTCGAGCCGGAACTCAAGAAGATCGCCGCGGAAATACAGGATGAGACTGAGCGGCTCACGGCCGCTCCGGCCAGCGCCGACACCGAAGACCGCTGACAGGCCTCCATCCCGACGAGCCAGGACCGGTCCAGGACCGGTCGACGGGCGGCCCCCCTGTGAACCAGGGAGGCCGCCCGTCCTCATGTCCGCACGCCGTTACGGCATGCGCTCAGCCGGTCACGAGGCCTGCCAGCGGGGCGATCCGGGTATAGACCCCCGGACTGTCGGCCCTCCCGCAGCCCCGGCCCCAGGACACCAGGCCGATGAGGCGCCCGTTGGCCACCAGAGGCCCCCCGCTGTCCCCCTGGCAGGCGTCCCGGCCACCCCCGGCGTCTCCTGCGCACACCATCTCGCCAGCCGCGTAGCGGCCCTCAGGGCCCCCGGGATAGGCCTCCCCGCAGACCTCGTCGGGGAGCACCGTCACCCGCGCGGAACGGAGCCCGGTCGCGTAGTCGCCGAACCCGCTCGTGTCGCCCCAGCCGTACACGTCCGCCTCGGTGCCCGGCGCGTAGGCCGGATCCCCGGGACCGGCCAGGGGGAGTACGTAGTGTGCCGGAACGGCTTCGCCGAGTGTCAGTACGGCGAGATCGCCGGTATTCGTGAACCGGTCGTACGCGGGATTGATCCGCGCCCCCACGAGCGCGATCTCCCGGCCCTCGTCGGCTCGCAGCTCCGCACGCCCGGTGATCACCCGGAGGTCGCGCAGCGCCTCGACGGGCCCGCCGAGCACCTGCGGGGCCAGGCAGTGCGCCGCGGTGAGCACCTTGGTCGGCGCGACCACCACACCGCCGCAGAACTGTCCCGCACGGATACCTCCGAACCGGTCACGGCTCGCGAGCGCCACCACCCAGGGGCTTTCGGCGGCAAGGACCGGCCTGCCGCCGATCACCACGCTGTCCGCGGCCGCGGGCGGCGCGGGTGCCAGCGGCGCCAGGGCCGCCCCCGCCGCCAGGGTCAGCGCGCCCGCCAGGGTGCAGGCAAAGGGACGACGCATGGGACCTCCTGACTCTGTGTGTACATGACTCCACCCAGAGTGGTACGACCCGGTCCGGCCCGCACCCTCGCGCCCGCACCTTCACCCGTGCATGGCGAAGGCCCGGCCCCGAGGGGGACCGGGCCTCCGGACCGGGCTCCGACCGCGGCGCCGCCGGAAGCGGCGCCCGGATCAGTCGAGGTAGTCGCGCAGGACCTGGGAGCGCGAGGGGTGCCGCAGCTTCGACATCGTCTTCGACTCGATCTGGCGGATCCGCTCGCGGGTCACGCCGTAGACCTTGCCGATCTCGTCGAGGGTCTTCGGCTGCCCGTCGGTGAGGCCGAAGCGCATGGAGACCACGCCGGCCTCGCGCTCGCTCAGGGTGTCGAGCACGGAGTGCAGCTGCTCCTGGAGGAGCGTGAAGGAGACCGCGTCGGCCGGGACCACGGCCTCGGAGTCCTCGATCAGGTCGCCGAACTCGCTGTCGCCGTCCTCGCCGAGCGGGGTGTGCAGGGAGATCGGCTCGCGGCCGTACTTCTGGACCTCGATGACCTTCTCGGGGGTCATGTCGAGCTCCTTGGCCAGCTCCTCCGGGGTGGGCTCGCGGCCCAGGTCCTGGAGCATCTGGCGCTGGACGCGCGCGAGCTTGTTGATCACTTCGACCATGTGCACCGGGATACGGATGGTGCGGGCCTGGTCCGCCATGGCGCGGGTGATCGCCTGGCGGATCCACCACGTGGCGTACGTGGAGAACTTGTAGCCCTTGGTGTAGTCGAACTTCTCGACCGCGCGGATCAGGCCCAGGTTGCCCTCCTGGATCAGGTCCAGGAAGAGCATGCCGCGGCCGGTGTAGCGCTTGGCCAGCGAGACCACGAGACGGAGGTTGGCCTCCAGCAGGTGGTTCTTGGCCCGGCGGCCGTCCTCCGCGATGATCTCCAGCTCGCGCTTGAGCTTGGGGGCGAGCTTGTCGGCGTTCGCCAGCTTGTCCTCGGCGAACAGGCCCGCCTCGATCCGCTTGGCGAGCTCGACCTCCTGCTCGGCGTTGAGGAGCGGGACCTTGCCGATCTGCTTCAGGTAGTCCTTGACGGGGTCCGCGGTGGCACCTGCGACGGCGACCTGCTGGGCGGGCGCGTCGTCCTCGTCGTCGTCGGAGAGCACGAAGCCCTTGGCCTCGCCGCCCTCCTCCTCTTCGCCCTCGCCGGCCTTCGCCGTGCCGGGACCGTCTCCGAGCGCCTCTTCCCCGCCGGGCTCGTCGCCGTCCTTCTTCCCCGCGGTCTTCTTTGCCGCCGTCTTCTTCGCAGCGGTCTTCTTGGCAGGCGCCGCCTTCTTGGCCGCCGCCTTCTTGGCCACGGCCTTCTTCGCCGGCGCGGCCTCTGCCTGGGTCTCGTTCTCGATCTCGCCGGCAAGCGCGTCCACGTCGGCCGCACCGACCGCCGGGGCCTCGTCCGCCGCGGTCTTCACGACGGCCGCCTTCGCCGCTACGGTCTTCGTGGCCGTGCGCTTGACGGGCGCCTTGGCTGCGACGCTCTTGCGGGTGCGCTTGGGCGACTCCGCGGCACTGACCATCAGCGTCACACCCTCTTCCTCGAGGATCTGGTTGAGGCTGCGCAGAACATTCTTCCACTGGGTTGGCGGAATTTGGTCGGCCTCGAAGGCCCGACGCACGTCATCGCCGGCGATCTGCCCCTCGGCCTTGCCTCGCTCGATGAGCGCCATCACAGAGTCGGACTCGGCGATCTCCGGCGGGAGCGTACGGGATGTGCTGGCCGACACGAACAACCTCTCGGAACGATGGGAACGGCTTCCGACCCCGGCCTGGTGCTGGACCGGAGCCGACGACCACCAGCGGGGATGGGCCGGCGGCGCGGGCAGGGCCGGGGAGCTGTACAGCGCCCACAACGGCTGCTGTCTTCCCTCCGTCGGCCATCACCTCTTAGGTCATCGCTCGACCTCGCGGAGCGTTACGCCCAATCTTCGTGGCCCGAGTCACACCGTCTACAGGCAAAACCTCTCATACGGTCCTATGGCGGCGCGGCACCGACCCGTCCGGCGCGCCGCGCTCACACCTGTGTCGCCGGACCCCGAGAGGTCCGGCGACACGCGTGTCGGCCCGCCGCCGCGGCGGCGGCGCGGGGTGCCTGCCACGGCCGTGCCCGCCCGGCGCGTCAGTGCTCGCGCGGTGCCGGGACGACGCGCTCCACCTCCGGATGGACCGTCAGGAGCTGACGCATGGCGTTCTCGGCCCCCAGGGCGTCGCCGGCGGCGAGGGCCTCGACGATCCGGCCGTGGTGGGCGACGGAGGACTCGCTGGGCCGCTCGCAGGCGGTCACGGCGCTGCCGGAGACCTGGAGGGCCGCGGAGACGATCCCCGAGAGGTGCTCCAGCATGCGGTTGCCCGCGACCTGGATCAGGAGGGCGTGGAACTCGTTGTCGGCGCGGGAGAAGGTGATCCCGTCGCCCTGGGCCAGCGCGTGGCCCATGATCTCGACCATGTCGGACAGCCGCTGCTGGATGTCCTGGCGGCCGTGTCCGGCGGCGAGGCGGGCGGCGAGCGGCTCGATGGTCCAGCGCAGCTCGTTCAGCTCGCGCCGCTGGTCCTCGCGCTGCGGCCCGAAGGCGCGCCACTCGATGATGTCGGGGTCGAGGAGGTTCCAGTCGCTGACGGGACGGACCCGGGTGCCGACGTTCGGACGGGCGCTGACGAGGCCCTTCGCCTCCAGGACGCGGAGCGACTCGCGGACGACGGTGCGGGACACCTCGAAGCGCTGGCCGATCTCCTCGGGGACGAGGGGCCGGTCCGCGCCGAGGTCGCCGGAGACGATCATCTGGCCGAGCTGCTGGACGAGTTGGCCGTGCAGGCCACGGCCGCGGCTGCCCGCCGCACGACGGCCGACCCGGCTCAGCTCGACGTCGGCGCCGTCCCAGTGGGGCACGCCGACGCGGTCGGGGGCGGGGGCCTCCGCGTAGGGGTAGCGGTCGAGTTCGCCCGGGCCGGCGAGGCCGGAATCGGCGTGGCGGGCGGCGGTCATCATGGTGTGCGCAAGGGTACTCACGAATCCTTTGTCGGCCTCGGTTCGGCGCCCCTTGAGGTCTTTGGTGAAAAGCACACGAAAGGGTGATCGGTGCCACCTGCGCAATTGACGACTTATCGTAAAGAACCGGGCGCTTTTCGGGGAGTTGCGGTCCCCGGAGTGCGATCCGGACTTCCTGCGCATCCAAACGATCACCAACGGACCCTGTTGCGAAGGCCGGTGAAGCCATACGCGCACAACAGGATCACCAGCGACAACGCCAGGGCCGTGCCGACGGGTTGGGCCAGCACGCGGAACGCCCCCAGGACCAGCCGGTCGGCCTCGGGAGGCCAGTGCGCCCACGTCATCCCGCGCAGCCGCTCGGCGATCCCGGAGGTCTCGTACACCGACGGCCCCGCGAACGCCTTGCGGACGAGCGGCACCACGAGCACCGGTACGGCGAGCACGGCGGCCATCCCCGCTGCGGCGGAGCGGAAGACCCCGGACGCCAGGACCCCGGCCCAGGCACAGCCGACCAGCAGCCCGGCCCAACTCGCCGCCGGGGAGACCCAGTCCCGGGGAACGCGCACCAGGTCGGTGTCGAACACCAGGCGCAGCGCGGCGCCGTCGGCCACGACGGCCAGCGCCCCGATGGCCAGGGCCAGCGCCGCGGAGATCACGAGCTTGGCGGTGAGCAGCCCCAGCCGCCGGGGCACCGTGCCGCGGTCGGCGGCGAGGGCGGGGTAGCGGTACTCCTCCCCGAAGGCCAGCGCGCCCAGCAGTCCGGCGCCGAGCGCGGCAGGCGGCAGCGGCAGGAGTTGCGGCCAGGCGGCCAGCAGCCGGGGCTGCGGCAGGCCGCCGGAGCGCGCGATCAGCAGGGTGAGCAGGGCGGACAGCACGACCGCCGCTGCCGAGACGACGGCGACGGTGCGGGTGCCCGCGGCGCGGCGCAGCTCGTACCGGAAGGGGCGCAGCGGCCCGCCGACGCGGCGCACGGCCGAGGCAGGTCCGGCGGCCCGGGAGGGCTCGGGGGCGTCCGGTCCACCGGCGGCGCCTGTGGGGCGGGAGGCCGTGGTGGCGGCGTCGGGCGGACCGGCGGGGCGGGGAAGGGAGACCGGTCCCGAGTCGCCTGTCTCGTCGGCGAGTTGGTGGACGAGTACACCGTGCAGGAAGGCGGTCTCCCCGACCTCCGCACAGCTGCTGCCGTAGACGGAGAGCCGGTTCCCACCCTCCTCGACGACCTCCACCGACTTCTTCGAGGCCCGGGCCTCGCGGCCGAGCAGGGCCGCCAGGCGGGGGGCGTGCGGGGTCCGTACGGCGACCCGCGGGCGCAGCCGGGTCCGGGCGAAGTCGACCGCCTCCTGGTCGGCGAGGAGCCGCCCGCGGTCGATGCTGACGACGCGGTCGGCGCTGCGGGCGGCCTCTTTGGGGTCGTCCGTCGTGAAGAGGACGGCGCCGCCGAGGTCGGCGTGGCTGCGCAGCAGTCCGTGCAGCCAGAGCTGCTCGCGCGCGGAGAGGCCTGCCGCGGGCTGGTCGAGCAGGAGGGTGCAGGGGTCGGCGAGCAGGGCGGTGGCGAGGCCGAGCCGCCGGTCCATGCCTGCGGAGAGCGAGCCGATCCGCTGGTCGCGCAGCCCGGCGAGGCCGACGACTTCGAGCATCTCGTCGGCCCTGGAGGCCGGCACCCCCACGGCGGCGCAGAGCATCCGCAGCTGGCCGCGGACGGTCCGGGCGGGGTGACCCGGCACATCGCCGAGGAGGGCGCCCACTTCGCGGGCGGGGTGGGCGATCCGGTGGAGGGGGCGGCCGCGGAAATACGTGACTCCGCGGCCGGGCTCCAGCTCCAGCATCAGCCGGAGGGCGGTCGTCTTGCCCGAGCCCGGCTCACCGAGCAGGGCGGTCACCGTCCCGGGCCGCGCCTCGAACGTGAGGTCGTCCACGGCGGGCGGTAGGTTTCTGCGGGGGGCACTGGTCAGTCCGATGGCCTGGAGCATCGCTTCTCCCGCGGGTGGTGAGACCGCTCTGCGGCGCGGTGAATACCACTGGAAGATAACGCGATATGTCCGATTTTTAACGCAACTCGGCCCGGCATGCTCCGAACCTCCCCCGTCAGACCTCCGGGCGCAGCATCGGCGGGTTGAGCAGCGTGGCCCCGCCGGCCCTGAAGAGCTGGGCGGGGCGGCCGCCCTGACGGGTCGTGGTGCCGCCGGCAGGGACCAGGAACCCGGGGGTGCCGGTCACCTTCCGGTGGAAGTTGCGCGGGTCCAGTGCGACCCCCCAGACCGCCTCGTACACCCGGCGCAGCTCGCCCACGGTGAACTCGGGCGGGCAGAAGGCGGTGGCGAGCGAGGAGTACTCGATCTTGGAGCGGGCGCGCTCGACCCCGTCGGCGAGGATCCGCGCGTGGTCGAACGCCAGCGCGGCGGGCCCGTCTCCGTCGTGGCCGAAGCCGCCGTCGTCGCCGAGGAGTTCGTCGACCGGAGCCCAGCGGGCACTGTTGGCGTCGCCGCCTGCCCGCGGGGCGGGCAGGTCGGGGGCGAGGACCAGGTGGGCCACGCTGACGACGCGCATCCGCGGGTCCCGCTTGGGGTCGCCGTACGTCGCGAGCTGTTCCAGGTGGGCGCCGTTGCCGGCACCGGGCTCGGCGGGGTCGTGGGCGCACAGCCCGGTCTCCTCGGAGAGCTCCCGGGCGGCGGCGGCCGCCAGGTCCTCCTCGCCGCGGACGAAGCCCCCGGGCAGCGCCCAGCGGCCCTGGAACGGCTGCTCGCCCCGGCGGACGACCAGCGCGCAGAGCGCGTGGCGCCGCACGGTGAGCACGACCAGGTCGACGGTGACGGCAAAGGGCGGGAAGGCCGACGGGTCGTAGGGCATGACGCGATCATAGTCGTCTCCCTGACGATAAACAGTCCTTTGGTGATCTCCTTCACCGGGCACCCCGGGGCGGGTGCCGATCGGGCCGGGGCCGGCCCGATCGGCGAGCGGCGCCTCAGACGCCGAGCTGCAGCGCGTCGGCGGCCTCCTCCACCATGCCGAGGCCCAGTCGGCTGACGCGGACGGAGAACGGCTCCCCGGCCACGCGCAGGCCGGACAGTCTCAGGGCGCCCAGCGGCGCACCGGCGAGCGGGAACAGGGCCACCGTGCCGGCCGGTGCGTCCGGCCGGATGCCGGCCAGGGCGGTCAGCACGTGGACCCCTGCCGCCGCCGGCACGGCGGCCGGCCGGCAGGCGGCGGGATGCGGCAGCGGGGCGCTGCCCGCGGTGCGCTGCGGGGCCGCGTACATCTCGGGAAGCCGGTGGCCGAAGAATTCGGCGGCGTCCATGAAGCCGCGCAGCAGGGTCCCGGCCTCCTTCTCCAGTCCGGCGGCGGCGAGGCCGGCGACGGCAACCGCGGTCTCGTGGACCCGGACGGCGCCCGAGCGGTGCCCGAAGGGGTTGTGCCCCGGGTCCTTGACGCCGAGGCTGCGCAGCCCCCAGCCCGAATCCATGGAGGGTGCGCCCAGGAGCCTGCCGAGTTGTTCGGTGCGGACGCCGTCGAGGAGCCCGCGCGCGTACTGCCCGCCGCCGAGCAGTCCGGTGTCGAGGAGGTGCGCGGTGACTCCCGCGAGGTACGGCAGCGGGCGGCCGTCGGGGTGGACGGCGGCGGCGGGGGCGCCGCCGGCGGGTCCGTCGATCCAGAAGGCCTCGCCGAACTCGGCTCGCAGGGCGGCGGCCCAGTCGCGCAGCTCGCCGGCTCCCGGGCGGTCGCAGCCGTCCAGGAGGTCGGCACCGAGCAGTGCGGCCCGGTGGGCGTGTGCCTGCGTCTCGCAGCGCCGCGGGCCGCCGCCGGGGTCGGCGAGCAGTCCCCCGTCGGCGGCCTTGCGCAGCCATGCCAGGCAGCGTTCGGCCGCGGGCAGGAGGGCGTCGAGCTCCTTCTCCGGCAGTCCCCAGCGTCTGGCCTCGGCGAGCACGGCAGGGAAGGCCAGCGTGGCCTCCGTGCCCGTGCAGCCGGGGGGCAGCTGCGGGCCCGCTCCACGCAGCGGCCCGGGGATCATCCCGGCGTCGGGGCCGCGGCCGCCGGTCTGCGTACGGGCCAGGGTCCGCATGGTGGCGGCCGCCAGTCCGGTGCCGAGGGGCAGTGCCATCCGGGCGGCCCACAGGGATTCGGCGGGGGCGAGGCCGCAGCGCCAGGGGACGCCGGCTGCGGCGAACATGTCGGACGGCTCGGCCGGGTCGCGCAGCAGCAGGGCGCGCAGGTCGTCGAGGCCGGTGCGCAGCAGTGCCTCGGCCCGCGGGTCGTCGCCCTCGGCCGCGGCTTCGGCCAGGGTGCCCGTCAGCTGGCCCGCCGGGATCCGCGCGGTGCGGTCCTGGAAGGTGCGCAGTTCGATCGTCCGGGACTCCCCCGGGGCGAACTCGAACTCCCAGCGCAGCAGGCCCAGGGCGGCCAGCGCGTCGTCGGGTGCGGGCTCGGCCGTGGTGACGGCGTGCACCCCGAGGCCGCTCCAGCGCAGGCCGGCCGCGTGGACCCCCGCGGGAAGGTCCGGTCCGGCCCGGCCGGCGGCCACCGTGCCCAGCTCGGCGAGGTCGGTGCCGAGCGAGATCTCCACGGGCAGCCGGATCCGGCGGCTCGCGTGGCTGCGCAGGGTGATCCGCTCGGTGCCGTCGGCGTGCCGGATCCGGTCCACGGTGACGTCGGGGTCCGGCCCGGGGTCGGCGCCGGTGCGGACCGTGGCCGTGAAGCCGGCCCGGTCGGCCCCGAGGCTGCGGCCCTGCACCGCCACCGGGTCGCGGCCGGCGACCCTCAGCAGGCAGCGGGACAGGAGCCTGCGGCCGGCCCGGTAGATGCCGTCGAGGCCGCGGCCGGTGAGCTGGCCGTGCTCCGGAGAGATGGCCAGGCACGGGGCGGAGACGGAGATGAGGGCCCCGTGTACGGGCGGGAGTTCGCCTGCGGGCCGGCGGGGCGGGCCGGCGTGCGGCGCGGCCGCGCGGCCGCCGGACGGCGGCTCTGACGGGGGTCTGCGGGCGGGGGGAAGGGTATGGGGCATGCGTCGCCTTGTCTGCGCTCCGGACGGTTCGGCTGGACGGCGGCGCGGGATTGCCCCCTCCACCACCCTGCTGAACGCGTCGGCGGCACGCCGGGTCACGGGCCGGACGCGGGCCCGGGTCCCCGTCACTCCCCGCTCCCCGCGGTGCGCTTCTCCGCCCGCCCCGTGGCCCTGGCACGCCGCCCGGCGGGCGACCCCGCCCGCGGACGGGCCCGGCCGCCCTGGTTGCGGGCGCCGCCCGGGCGCCTGCGGGGCTGTGCGGGGCGACGCGGCTGCTCGCGGCGGCGCCGCTCCTCACGCAGGCACTCCCGGAGGCTCTCCGGGTCGAGCTGCTCGTTGCAGGCGTGGTGCAGGAGCTCGGCGAAGCGGTAGCCGGGGTCGGCCCGCAGGGCGAGGGCCAGGGCGATCCGGGCGTACGGCTCGTCGCCGGTGGACCAGGCGACCCAGCCGGCCAGGGTCAGCGGGGCCGCGGCGTGCTCGTCGTACCCCTCCACGCAGCGGCGGGCGAGGGCCCGCCACAGCCGCAGCGCGGGCAGTGCCTCCTCCCCCTCCATCCACTCCGCCGCGACGTCGCGGATCTCGCGGTCCTGGAGGCCGAGGACGAGCGCGGCCGCCTCCGTGTCGTCGAGGAGCGCGTCGTCCCAGCAGTCCGCGGCCTCGCCCGCGTCCGCGGGCGGCGCCTGGGCGAAGCGCCGGAGCACCCTGCCCGCGAGGGAGATCGTCTCGGCGCCGACCTCCGCGCGGGTGGTGCCGTCGAGCATGCGGGGCACGAGCGCGGCGGCGGCCCGGTCCAGGGCGTGCCCCTGCGCTTCGGCCGCGGGGCCGCCCAGCGGGGCCAGGCGACCCTCCAGGTCCCGCAGCGAGCCGCGTACCTGCAGTCCGGCGTAGGTGGCGGTCGCGGCCGTCACCGAGGTGCCGGGGAGGGCCAGCGGGGTGCCCTCGGGCGGACAGCAGCGCCGGTCGGGGCAGCAGTAGCTCCAGTACCGGCCGCCCGAGATGCACAGCGCCTCCAGCACGGGGACGTCGAGGGCGCCGCAGGCGAGCCGGAGCTTCTGCGCGAGCGGCCGCAGCCCCGTCATCACGTCCAGGCCGCTGCGGCCCGCTTCAGGCTCCCGGCAGAGGAACACGACGATGCCGTCGGGACGGCCGCCGCGCCGGATGCTGCCGGACACCAGGCAGTCGGCGACCTGCCCGGCCAGGTCCTCCCACTCGGCCTGGGCGCGGGGGATTCCGACACGCAGCCGGCCCCCGAACCGGCCGCCGGACCCGTGCACCGCGACCATCACGACCGAGTCGCTCGGATGGAACCCGACCATGTAGGGCAGGGCGTCGGCGAGCTCGCCGGGGCTGCGCAGGGTGATCTGCTCGGCGGGGCGCGACCCCGCGGATTCGTTGAGGTTCGTCATGCCCCGACGGTCCCGCGGACCGGCCGTTTCGCGCGACCCCTGTGGATAAAGTTATCCACAGGCGGGCCGGAGCGTTCGCGCGATGTCACAGGCATCGGGTTGCATGGGGGCATGAACGCAGACCTCAGGGCCTCGGCCGACTCCGTACTCGCACGCCTCGTCGGTGATCCGACAGGAACCGCACGCCTGCGTGAGGACCAGTGGCGGGCGATCGAGGCCCTCGTCGCGGACCGGCGGCGGGCGCTCGTCGTGCAGCGCACGGGCTGGGGGAAGTCTGCGGTGTACTTCGTGGCGACCTCACTGCTGCGGGCCGCCGGCAGCGGGCCCACCGTGATCGTCTCGCCCCTGCTCGCGCTGATGCGCAACCAGGTGGAGGCCGCCGCCCGGGCCGGCATCCGCGCACGGACCATCAACTCCGCCAATCCGGAGGAGTGGGAGACCATCCAGGCCGAGGTGGCAGCGGGCGAGGTCGACGTGCTGCTGGTGAGCCCCGAGCGGCTCAACAACCCCGACTTCCGCGACCAGGTGCTGCCCAAGCTCGCCGCCGCCACCGGCCTGCTCGTCGTCGACGAGGCACACTGCATCTCCGACTGGGGACACGACTTCCGCCCCGACTACCGCCGGCTGCGCACCATGCTCGCCGACCTGCCGCCGGGCGTGCCCGTGCTCGCGACCACCGCGACGGCCAACGCCCGCGTGACCGCGGACGTCGCAGACCAACTGGGCACGGGAGCGGGTACGGACGCGCTGGTGCTGCGCGGGCCGTTGGACCGGGAGAGCCTGAGCCTGGCGGTCCTTCAGCTGCCGGACGCCGCGCACCGGCTGGCCTGGCTCGCCGACCACCTCGACGAACTGCCCGGGTCGGGCATCGTCTACACACTGACGGTCGCCGCCGCCGAGGAGGTGACGGCCTATCTGCGCCACCGCGGCCACACGGTCGCCTCGTACACGGGCAAGACGGAGAACGCCGACCGCCAGCAGGCGGAGGAGGACCTCCAGGCCAACCGGGTCAAGGCGCTGATCGCGACGTCCGCCCTGGGCATGGGCTTCGACAAGCCGGACCTCGGATTCGTGGTCCACCTCGGATCGCCCTCCTCTCCCATCGCCTACTACCAGCAGGTGGGCCGCGCCGGCCGCGGCGTCGAGCACGCGGAGGTGTTGCTGCTCCCCGGCCGCGAAGACGAGGCCATCTGGCAGTACTTCGCCTCGGTCGCGTTCCCGCCCGAGGAGCTCGTGCGCCGGACGCTGGACGTCCTGGCCCGGTCTGACCGGCCCATGTCGCTGCCCGCTCTCGAACCACTCGTCGACCTGCGCCGCACCCGCCTGGAGACGATGCTCAAGGTGCTCGACGTGGACGGCGCGGTGCACCGGGTCAAGGGCGGCTGGACGGCCACGGGCGAGCCGTGGGTGTACGACGCGGAGCGCTACGCCTGGGTGGCGCGGCAGCGGGCCGCGGAGCAACAGGCCATGCGGGACTACGCGGCAGCCGACGGCTGCCGGATGGAGTTCCTGCGGCGGCAGCTGGACGACGAGGAGGCGACGCCCTGCGGCCGCTGCGACAACTGCGCGGGAGCCCGGTACACCGCGGACGTGTCGTCCGCGGCGCTGAACACGGCCCGCGGAGAGTTGGGCCGCCCCGGGGTGGAGCTGGAGCCGCGCCGGATGTGGCCGACGGGCCTGGCCGCGGTCGGGGTGGACCTCAAGGGGCGGATCCCGGCGGGCGAACAGGCCGCCACCGGACGGGCGCTGGGCCGTCTTTCCGACATCGGGTGGGGCAACCGGCTCCGCCCCATGCTCGCTCCGCAGGCCCCGGACCAGCCAATTCCGGACGACGTGGCCAAGGCCGTGGTGGACGTGCTCGCGGACTGGGCCAGGGGCCCGGGAGGCTGGGCGTCGGGCGCGCCCGACGCTCCCGCCCGCCCGGTCGGCGTCGTCGCGGTCCCCTCCCGTACGCGGCCCGCGCTGATCGGCTCGCTCGCCCAACGCATCGCGGAGGTGGGCCGGATGCCGCTGCTGGGCACGCTGGCGTACACGGCCGACCTGCCGGGATACGGCCTTCCCTCGTCCAACAGCGCACAGCGGGTCCGGGGACTGCACGACGCGCTCGCCGTGCCGGCGGAGGTCGCCGACGCGCTCGCCGCGGCGCCGGGTCCGGTGCTCCTCGTCGACGACCGTTCGGAGAGCGGCTGGACGCTCGCCGTGGCCGCGCGCCTGCTGCGCAAGGCGGGAGCGAAGGGAGTGTTTCCGCTGGTCCTCGCGGTTCAGCCCTAGCGTGATGCGTCAGTGGCGGCGCGGCGGGGCAAGGATATGAACGGCATACCGTCTGAATCCGGTCGGTCGAGTCAATTGCTCGTTGCCGCACGCTGACAGGCCACGCAAGAATTGGGGAGCTCCCGCACGGCTCCTCGGCACTGTCACAGGGCCGCGCCGCGGCGCGCCGAAACTCAGCCGTGCCCGTCGACGGGCGTGCAGCCGAAGGGAGGACCGTGGCCTTCGGATTCGCTCCGTCCGCAGCCGTCTCGATGACCGGGTCCGCCGGTACCGCCAACCGCCATGGCCGGCTGCTGGAGCCGTCGGAATGGGCCTCAGCGGGAATTCCCCTGCTGCGCAATCCGCGTGAGCTGGTCAGCGGCCTGCACGCCCGGCACAGCCCAGGACCCTCGACCGCCGTGATCGCCGTCCTCGGCCCCGAGGACCGGCTGGTCGGGAGTGCCTCGTTCACCCAGCGGACGCTGTCCGCGGATGGCTGGGAGTACCGCAACGCCCTGCTGTCACGGCTGCGCCGGGTGATCCCGCACGACCTGCGGCGGCGCACACCGGCCCGGACCGCGGTCCTGCTCTACTGCCGTGAGGGCGACGAGCGGTGGACCGAGGAGGACGGCGCCTGGATGTGGGGCCTGCGCGACGCCTGCACCCTGCACGGCCTCCGCTGCGGGGCGTACATCACGCTGACCAGGGGCGGCTGGCAGGTCCTCGGCGAAGGCCGCGGCGGCCGGCGGCCAGACATAGGCTCGGGACCGGTGAGCCTGGACGCCTCCGGCAGCGATGCCGCCTCCCTCACCCCGCGCACGGGCGGCGGAGCCGTCGAGGTGCTGCGCCGCGCCGCGGCCCGCTGACCCGCAGCCCGTCCGGGCGGTCCCGCCACCGGAGCGCGGCGGGACCACAGGGCGTCAGACGCCCGCGCCCAGAACCGAGTTGATCTGCTGCGGGTCACCGCACACGACCAGCAGCGCGCCCGCCCGGCCCAGGGCCGTGGGCAGCGTTCGAGCGGTCTCGTCGGGAGCGCCGCCGTTGGCCGCGAACACCACGACCGGACGGCCTGCGGCACGCTGGGCCTCGGTCGCGTCCGCGTAGAACACGTCGTCCCGGGCATCGTGCTGCGCCCAGTAGGACGTCTCGCCGAACGACAGCTCGTGCGCCGCCCACGGGTGGGGCTCACCGGTGGTCAGCACCAGGATGTCGCCGGGTGCGCGCCCGGTTTCGAGCAGCAGGTCCACGGCCTCCTCGGCCGCGTCCAGCGCACCCTCTGCCGAGGCCGGGATCAGCTGGATCTGCGGCACGGCGGTCGAAACCGAGGGGGTGGAGGGGACGGAAGGTCCGGCGGCGGGCTGCTCCTGCGCCGTGCGCTGCACGGGCGGGGCGGGCCTGGCAGGACCGGGGCGTCCGGGCCGCGGGACGGCGGCGGGACGCGGACCAGGTACGGGGCGGGGGGTCTGCGCGACCCGGCCGGGGGCCGGGGTGACGCGGGGACCCTGGGCACTCTCGTGAATCTGAGGCTCCTCGGGGATGAGAGGCATAACAAGGATGTCTATCAAACGCCGGTACGAGTATTACCGGCGGGTGGCACATGCATGCGATCAGAAATCGAAGCCGAGTTGGCCTCCGTTTTCCAGTTCCAGCGCTTCCTCGCTCCTGCGGATCTTCTTGAGGTGCTGCCAGCGGGGCAGACCGTCGAGATACGACCAGGAAAGCCGGTGGTACGGGGTAGGCCCCCGCTCCTCCAGCGCCGCGCGGTGCACCGGCGAGGGATAGCCGGCGTTGTCCGCGAAGGCGAAGTCTTCGATTCCGGCGCCCAGTTCCGCCATCATCCGGTCGCGCCGGACCTTGGCGATCACCGAGGCCGCGGCCACCGCGATGCACGAGCGGTCGCCCTTGATGACGGTGCGCACCCGCCAGGGGGCGCCGAGGTAGTCGTGCTTCCCGTCGAGGATCACCGCGTCGGGCCGGACGGGCAGATCCTCCAGGGCGCGCACCGCGGCGAGCCTCAGCGCGGCGGTCATGCCGAGCTCGTCGATCTCCTCGGGCGAAGCGTGCCCGAGGGCGTACGCGGTGACCCACGTCTCCAGGACCTCGGCGAGCGCGTCGCGCCGCTTGACGGTCAGCAGCTTGGAGTCGGTGAGTCCTTCGGGCGGGCGGCGCAGTCCCGTGATCGCCGCGCACACGGTGACCGGACCGGCCCAGGCTCCTCGTCCGACTTCGTCGACCCCGGCGATGATCTTGGCGCCGGTGGTGGCGCGGAGGGAGCGCTCGACGGTGTGAGTGGGTGCTTCGTACGGCATGGCGCCAGCAAGGTTACGCCGCCCGGGGCCGCCCGCGACACCCCGGGCGGCCCCCCTCTCACAGACTGGTCCGCACATCGCATCGCGGACGTTTCCACTCCACTCCGACACGCCCGACCGCTTCACTTCCGCATACATCGCCAGCGGGCCCCGAAGCCTCGGATTTCGCAGCACACTAGGCCAAAAAGCTGGCAAAACTCACATCAACCCCCACACCAGACCGCCGGAACATCGCAGTAGCGAACAGGACCTTCGCGCGCCCTCCCGGTGCGCCCTGCGCACTCCGTCCCGCGACGAAATGGTCCGCGCGCCACCGGCCACGAGCACACCCGTGCCAGGCGGATGGCAGCTAGCGCCCAACGGCCGCCGGCAGCCAGTCCGGCAGCACCTCGGTCTGTTCCAGCCAGGCCCCCGGGACCGTCTCCGGACCGCGTCCTCCCAGCACGCCGCCGACGATGGCGCAGGTGGTGTCCACGTCCCCGCCGACCTGTGCGGTGGTCCAGAACGCCGTCTCGTAGTCGCCCAGGGCGCGGGCGGCCGACCAGAGGGCGAAGGGCACGGTGTCGTGCGCGGTGGTCCGCCGGCCGCAGCCGAGGACCGCGGCCACCGTCGTGGCGTTCCCGTAGTCGAGCATGTCGCGCGCCCTGCGCAGCCCTGCGCCCACGGCGCTGCGCGGAACCAGCGCGATCACCCCGTCCAGCAGCTCGGCGGGCGACGGCGGACCGGCGGGGCTCGCCGCCAGCGCGGCGGCCGCGGCCACGGCCATCGCGCCGCAGACGGCCTCACGGTGCTGGTGGGTCGGGTACGCGGAGATCTCGGCCTGGTGGGTGGCCTGCTCGGGGTCGTCGGCATACCAGGCGCCCAGCGGTGCGATCCGCATGGCGGCGCCGTTCCCCCACGACCCCTGGCCGTTGAACAGGGCGGAGGACAGCTCCCGCCAGTCCTCGCCCTCCCGGACGAGCCGGAGCATGCGGTTCACGGCGGGACCGTAGCCGCGGTCGAAATCGTGGTGCTCGGCGAAGGAGCCCGCCAGGGCGTCCTGGTCGATGCGGCCGTGGTCGGCGAGGACGGCGAACACCGAGCAGGCCATCTCGGTGTCGTCTGTCCACTGCCAGGGGCCGGGCGGCAGCTCGCGCCGCTTGAGCAGCGGGTAGTTCGCGGGGACGAAGAACTGGGAGCCCAGGGCGTCACCCACCGCCAGTCCGCGGAGGCTGGCCAGCGCGCGTGCGAAGCGCCGGTCGGGAGAGGAGTCAGGGGTCATCGCGAGCAACTCTAGCCGTCCAGGTCGTAGGGCTTGGGTGTGGTCCATCTCTCGAAGGGCCGGTCGAGGCGGTAGCGTCCGTCCTCCCCCGGGACCAGCATCCGGAGATCTCCGTTCGGCGGGTTCGACAGGCACTCGAACTCCGCCACCGACCAGTGGAACCACCGCATGCAGAACAGCCGCATCGTGAGGCCGTGCGTGACCAGCAGGACGTTCTGAGGATGGTCGGGCGCCTCGAAGCTGCGGTACAGGCTCTCCAGGAAGGCGCCCACCCGGTCGTACACGTCCGCGCCGGACTCACCCTGGGCGAAGCGGTAGAAGAAGTGGCCGTAGGCGTCCCGGTAGGCCTTCTGCAGCCGGACGTCGTCGCGGTCCTGCCAGTTGCCCCAGTCCTGTTCCCGGAGCCTCGGCTCCTCCCGCACCCGCACCCGGGCCGGATCCAGCCGGAGCTCCCGGAAGGTCTGGAGGGTGCGCCGGTACGGCGAGACGTATGCGCTGACCGCCTCGTCGCCGAACAGCGCACGCAGCCGCACCCCGGCGGCCACGGCCTGGGCGCGGCCCACCGCGGTGAGCCTCAGGGCGTGGTCGGGCTCCCTCTCGTACACCGTGTCGTCGGCGTTGCCCTCCGATTCGCCGTGCCGGAGGAGGACGATGCGCAGCGGTCGTGCCATTCCACGACCCTAAGTCGGACAGCGCCCGAACGGGCGCATCCGAGGGGGCCGAACGGCGCATCAGACGCGGATCACACCGTCCAGGCGCGTTCGAGATCAATGACGTCCCCGGTGAGCGCCTCGATGTCGGCCTCGGTCTGGGCGCGCAGGGAGAGCCGCTCGATCCGCTCCTCGCGGTACTTGCCGTGCTCGGCCTCCGAGTCCCACATCGACAGGACGAGGAACTCCCGGCCCGGCGCCTCGCCGAACAGCCCGCGCAGCATTCCGGGGGATCCGGCCATGGCCGGATTCCACACCTTCTCCTGCATGAGGGCGAAGTGCTCCAGCCGTCCTTCGCGCACCCGGCAGTGCGCGACGCGCAGGACGTCCGCGTCGCCGAAGTGGGGCTGGAAGCCGGTCTTCACGTCGAAGCGGTGGTCGAAGAGCGTGACCCGCGCGTCCTTGAAGGTGCCGTGCTGGGTGGCGGCCAGCCGGTCGTGGGAACGGGCCATGAAGGAGTCGTAAAAGGAACGGCTCTCCCAGAACGCGAAGACGTGCGCGACCCCCTGCCGGCCACGGCTCCAGCCGCCTCCCTGCCCTCGAAAGCCCGGTTCTCCTGGCAGCCCCGCCCATTTTCGCTGCCCGCGTTCGAACCCCCGGCGGTCCACCACCGTGCAGCGAATCCACTTGACCAGCACCGCGCCATCGTACGGCGATCAGCGCGGCCGCGGTCGGACTCCGGCGCAGTAGGTACGAAGCAGTTGCTCCGCATCCGCCTCCGGCAGCGTGATCCCGAACTCCCGGTCGAGCAGCCCGATCAGATCATCGGGCGCGACGGCGCTCCGCTCGGTCTCCCAGCCGGGGAGGAAGCGGGTGAGCTCGTCGTCCACGAGCGCGGCCCGGCGGTCCACCCCCGGCCGCATCGCCACGACTCGCCCGGTGAAGAAGGAGCGCGGGTGCGTGGCGCTCCAGTGGTTCATGAGTTCAAAGTCCACCGGGTACAGCCGCTGCGGCGCGAAGGCGTACAGATCGCGCCACTGCCCGTCGCTCCGCCGGGTGCGCAGCACGAGGACGCCCTCGTCCTCCTCGGCGACGGCGAAGCTCCACGCACCCTGGCGCACCTCGGTGCCCGGACTCAGCGGGACGGGCTCCACCGGCCCTTGGGCGCCGAAACCGGTGTCGGCCAGCCAGGGCCGGCCGTCCACGGTGACGACGAGGAGGGCGTGGGTGACGGGAAGCAGGGCGTCGCCCCGGGTGCGGTTGCGGGCACCGCGCCCGGCCACCTCGAAGCCGACACCCTCCAGGGCAGCGGCGAGCAGGGAGTTCTGCTCGTAGCAGTACCCGCCGCGGCGTCGGCGGACGAGCTTGTCCTCGAGCTCCTTGACGTCGAGCGCGACGGAGCGCCCGAGGGCGACGTCGAGGTTCTCGAAGGGGATGGCACGGGAGTGGTGGCGGTGCAGTTCGTACAACGTGCCGAGGTCCGGCCGGAGTTCCCCCGAGTAACCGATCCTCCGGAGGTAGGCGTCGAGGTCGAGTCCGTCACCGTTCCACATTCCGGCCCCCTGCCGTCGCACTCGCCGCCGCGACCGCGCGGCCCGTTCGCACACATGAGAACACGCCCGGCCGACGGGCCCGGGTGCGGGCCCCCGCCCGCGCACACGCAGGAGGAGGCGGAGCCGATCCTCTCGGCTCCGCCTCCTCCCGGCGGTCAGGTCAGGCCGCTACGGCCTGTCCGGAATCAGCTGCAACCGCTGGTCGAGCCGCAGCCCTCGCAGATGTAGCAGGAGCCGGCGCGCTGCATCTTCGTCCCGCAGGAGAAGCACAGCGGGGCGTCGGCGCTCACGCCGAGCTGCATCTCGACGAGCTCGGCGTTGGTGTGCGCCTGCTTCGGGGCGGGCACCTGGACGACCGGCTGCGGCGCCGGGGCGACGGCCGCCAGCGGGGCCGACTGCGCCAGGGACTCGGTGTCGAGCTCCTCGTCGAGGGGCTCGTAGGAACCGGTGTCCAGGTGGCGCTGGCGCTCCTCGGCGGTGTGGATGCCGAGGGCCGAGCGGGTCTCGAACGGCAGGAAGTCCAGCGCCAGGCGGCGGAAGATGTAGTCGACGATCGACTGCGCCATCCGCACGTCCGGGTCGTCCGTCATGCCGGCCGGCTCGAAGCGCATGTTGGTGAACTTCGAGACGTAGGTCTCCAGCGGGACGCCGTACTGCAGGCCGACCGAGACGGCGATGGAGAAGGCGTCCATCATGCCGGCGAGGGTCGAGCCCTGCTTCGACATCTTCAGGAAGACCTCGCCGAGGCCGTCGTCCGGGTAGGAGTTGGCCGTCATGTAGCCCTCGGCGCCACCGACCGTGAAGGAGGTGGTGATCCCCGGGCGGCCCTTCGGGAGGCGCTTGCGCACCGGGCGGTACTCGACGACCTTCTCGACGGCGGCCCGGATGGTCTCCTCCGTCTTGGCGGTGACCTCCTCCTTCTCCTGCTCCTTCTTCTTGGCGGAGAGGGGCTGGCCGACCTTGCAGTTGTCGCGGTAGATCGCGAGGGCCTTGACGCCGAGCTTCCAGGCCTCGAAGTAGATCTCCTCGACCTCCTCGACGGTCGCCGTCTCCGGCATGTTGACCGTCTTGGAGATGGCACCGGAGATCCACGGCTGGATCGCGGCCATCATGCGGACGTGGCCCATCGGGGAGATGGAGCGCTCGCCCATGGCGCAGTCGAAGACTTCGTAGTGCTCGGTCTTGAGGCCGGGCGCGTCGACGACGTTCCCGTGGTCGGCGATGTGCGCGACGATCGCCTCGATCTGCTCCTCCTGGTAACCCAGGCGGCGCAGGGCCTGCGGGACGGTGCCGTTGACGATCTGCATCGAGCCGCCGCCGACGAGCTTCTTGAACTTGACCAGGGCCAGGTCCGGCTCGACACCGGTGGTGTCGCAGGACATCGCGAGACCGATGGTGCCGGTCGGCGCGAGGACGGAGGCCTGCGAGTTGCGGAAGCCGTGCTTCTCGCCGAGGCGCAGGACGTCCTGCCAGGCCTCGGTGGCCGCCGCCCAGACGGGGGTGTCCAGGTCGTCGGAGCGCGGGGCCACGGCGTTGGCGTCGGCGTGCTGCTTCATGACGCGCTGGTGCGGCGCGGCGTTGCGGGCGTAGCCGTCGTACGGGCCGACGACGCCGGCGAGCTCGGCGGAGCGCTTGTACGCCGTGCCGGTCATCAGCGAGGTGATCGACGCGGCGAGGGTGCGGCCGCCGTCCGAGTCGTACGCGTGGCCGGTGGCCATCAGCAGGGCGCCGAGGTTGGCGTAGCCGATGCCCAGCTGGCGGAAGGCGCGCGTGTTCTCGCCGATCTTCTGGGTCGGGAAGTCCGCGAAGCAGATGGAGATGTCCATCGCCGTGATGACGAGCTCGACGACCTTGGCGAAGCGCTCGACATCGAAGGACTGCTTGCCCTTGCCGTCGTCCTTGAGGAACTTCATCAGGTTCAGCGAGGCGAGGTTGCACGAGGTGTTGTCCAGGTGCATGTACTCGCTGCAGGGGTTGGACGCGGTGATGCGGCCGGACTCGGGGCAGGTGTGCCAGTTGTTGATCACACCGTCGTACTGGATGCCCGGGTCGGCGCAGGCCCACGCGGCCTCGGCCAGCTTGCGGAAGAGCGCCTTGGCGTCGACCTTCTCGATGACCTCGCCGGTCATGCGGGCGCGCAGGCCGAACTCGGTGCCGTTCTCGACGGCCGTCATGAACTCGTCGTTCACACGGACGGAGTTGTTGGCGTTCTGGTACTGGACGGACGTGATGTCGTCGCCGCCCAGGTCCATGTCGAAGCCCGCGTCGCGCAGGGCGCGGATCTTCTCCTCTTCCTTCACCTTGGTGGCGATGAAGTCCTCGACGTCCGGGTGGTCCACGTCGAGCACGACCATCTTGGCCGCGCGGCGGGTGGCGCCGCCCGACTTGATCGTTCCTGCGGACGCGTCGGCGCCGCGCATGAAGGAGACGGGGCCGGAGGCGTTGCCGCCGGAGGAGAGGAGCTCCTTGGAGGAGCGGATGCGGGAGAGGTTCAGGCCGGCGCCGGAGCCGCCCTTGAAGATCATGCCCTCTTCCTTGTACCAGTCGAGGATCGACTCCATGGAGTCGTCGACGGCCAGGATGAAGCAGGCGGAGACCTGCTGCGGCTGGGGCGTTCCGACGTTGAACCACACCGGGGAGTTGAAGCTGAAGATCTGGTGGAGCAGGGCGTAGGTCAGCTCGTGCTCGAAGATCTCGGAGTCGGCGGGCGACGCGAAGTAGCCGTGGTCCTCGCCGGCCTTCGTGTACGTCTTCACGATGCGGTCGATGAGCTGCTTGAGCCCGGTCTCGCGCTGCGGGGTGCCGACCGCGCCGCGGAAGTACTTGCTGGTGACGATGTTGACCGCGTTCACCGACCAGAAGTCGGGGAACTCGACGCCGCGCTGCTCGAAGTTGACCGAGCCGTCGCGCCAGTTGGTCATGACGACGTCACGGCGTTCCCACGCCACCTCGTCGTACGGATGCACGCCGGGAGTGGTGTGGATGCGCTCGATACGCAGGCCCTTGCTCGCCGCCTTGGCTCCCTTGGTGCGGGAACCACGTGCCGGGCCGCTCGCCGTCTCTGTCATGCCGCCTCCCATATACGGGCAAAAACGCCCTAATGTGCCAGCGAAATTCCGTGGCACGGTGTCTGTCTGATCTAGCTGGTCGCCCGGGGCGCGCGAGCGCGCCGAGGGCAAGCGTGTGGCCGCCCTGCCGACCGGCCGCGATGCGGCCGGTCCGGTCAGTCGGCGGCGGAGGCGGGCACGGGAACCGGGGTGGTCCCGCCGGGCCCGCACCCTCCGAGGGGAGGCCGCCGCTCGCGCAGCTCCGCGATGGCGGCCTCGAAGTCTTCGAGCGTGTCGAACGCTTTGTACACGGACGCAAAACGCAGGTAGGCGACGAGGTCGAGTTCCTGCAGGGGGCCGAGTATGGCCAGACCCACGTCGTGGGTGGTCAGCTCGGCGCTTCCCGTGGCGCGCAGCGCCTCCTCGACCCGCTGGCCGAGCTTGGCGAGGGCGTCCTCGGTGACGGGCCGCCCCTGACAGGCCTTGCGCACACCGGAAATGACCTTGGTGCGCGAGAAGGGCTCCGTCACACCGCTCCGCTTGATCACCATCAGTGACGCGGTCTCCACCGTCGTGAAGCGACGGGAGCAGTCCGGGCACTGGCGGCGTCTGCGGATCGACGTTCCGTCGTCGGTGGTGCGACTGTCGACGACACGGCTGTCGGGGTGCCTGCAGAAGGGGCAGTGCATGGCTCTTTCACCCTCCCTTGCGGCACGACTGATGGGCCTCGGAGCGCCGCCTTCCGACGGAGGCAGGACCCTGCCAGGGCTCTCGAAGCAGCCACCAGCATATGCGATGTCGCGGGCCTCGACTGACCGAGGACCACAACTTCTGGGTGGCTTGAGCAATCCAACCACTAGATCTTGGGTTGCGGCGGATTTACACGGCTCAGCGTGTCGCGGGCTTCCATGGCCGGATACGGCCGTGCAGGCTGCCAGACTGGGGCCGGTCGCCCGCCCGGTCGCGATCCGACCCGGAAGGGTACCGTAGTGAGCGGTTCCGGCACCGAACCCGCGTTCGGCAGACCGCTTAAATCGATCGCCTATACACCTCATCATGTGATCACGGCGAGTGAAGTCCGTTTTTTCACTCGAACGTGTGTTTGGCGCAACCTTTCGAAAGCTACTACCGTTGTCGGGCTAGGGAGAACAAGTCGAGAGGGGCCGACGTGACCACCACCGCAGACAGTGCCACCATCACTGCCCAGAACCGCTCCCAGAGCCGACTCGAGCCGGTGCATGCCATGAATGACGCAGCCATGATTCCGGAGGGTGAGGGCGTACGTCCCGCACGCTCCCTGCCCGGCCGCCCCCCCGGCATCCGTGCGGACAGTTCGGGGCTCACGGACCGGCAGCGGCGCGTCATCGAGGTCATCCGGGACTCGGTGCAGCGGCGTGGGTACCCACCGTCCATGCGGGAGATCGGCCAGGCCGTCGGCCTGTCCAGCACGTCCTCGGTCGCCCACCAGCTGATGGCTCTGGAGCGCAAGGGCTTCCTCCGGCGCGACCCGCACCGCCCCCGGGCGTACGAGGTGCGCGGCTCGGACCAGCCCAGCTCGCAGCCCACCGACACCACGGGCAAGCCCGCTGCGTCGTACGTCCCGCTGGTCGGCCGGATCGCGGCCGGTGGCCCGATCCTCGCGGAGGAGTCCGTCGAGGACGTCTTCCCGCTCCCCCGCCAGCTTGTCGGCGACGGTGAGCTCTTCGTCCTCAAGGTCGTCGGCGACTCCATGATCGAGGCGGCCATCTGCGACGGGGACTGGGTCACGGTCCGCCGCCAGCCCGTCGCGGAGAACGGCGACATCGTGGCCGCGATGCTGGACGGAGAGGCCACGGTCAAGCGCTTCAAGCGCGAGGACGGCCATGTCTGGCTGCTCCCGCACAACGCCGCCTACCAGCCGATCCCCGGCGACGAGGCGACCATCCTCGGCAAGGTCGTGGCGGTACTGCGGCGGGTCTGACACCCGTATTACAGACCGGACCCCGGGACCCACTGCGCCGGTCCCGGGGTCCTGCCGTGTCCGGATCTAGCGGCCGTCCGCCTGCGCCGCAGCATCGATCGCCGCCAGCGACTTGCGGACCTGATTGCGGTCCGTCGTGTACCAGAAGTCCGGCAGCGAGGAGCGCAGGAAGCCGCCGTAGCGGGCGGTGGCCAGCCTGGGATCGAGCACCGCGACCACACCCCGGTCACCGGCCGCGCGGACCAGGCGACCGGCGCCCTGCGCCATCAGCAGGGCCGCGTGCGTGGCGGCCACGGCCATGAAGCCGTTGCCACCCGCCTCCTCGACCGACTTCTGCCGGGCGCTCATCAGCGGATCGTCGGGGCGCGGGAACGGAATGCGGTCCATGACCACCAGCTGACAGCTGGGGCCCGGGACGTCGACGCCCTGCCAGAGCGAGAGCGTGCCGAAGAGGCAGGTCCGCGGATCGGCGGCGAAGGCCTTGATCAGCTCGCCCAGCGTTTCCTCACCCTGCAGGAGGATCGGCTGGTCGAGCCGTCCGCGCAGTTCCTCCGCGGCCGCCTGGGCGGCGCGCATAGAGGAGAACAGGCCGAGGGTCCGGCCGCCGGCCGCCTCGACCAGCTCCGTGAGCTCGTCCAGCATGTCGCCGCGCGTGCCCTCGCGGCCGGGCGTGGCCAGGTGCTTGGCGACGTAGAGGATGCCCTGCTTCGGGTAGTCGAAGGGCGAGCCGACGTCCAGGCCCTTCCATACCGGCAGGTCATCGCCCTCGATGCCTTCCGGCGCGAGGCCGAGCGAGGCGCCGACGCCGTTGAAGTCACCGCCGAGCTTGAGGGTGGCCGAGGTCAGGACCACGGACCGGTCCGCGAAGAGCTTCTCCCGCAGCAGGCCCGAGACGGACATCGGCGCGACGCGCAGGGTGGCGCCGAAGCGGTCGTGGCGCTCGTACCAGACGACGTCCCACTCGGAGCCGTTGGTGATCCGCTCCGCCACGTCGTGGATGGTCTCGACGGAGGCGAGGGCCTGCTTGCGGACGGCGTCCTCGTCGTGGACGGACTTGTCGCGGGTCGCGCCGAGGGCCGAAATCACATTGCGCGCTGCGTCGCGCAGCGACATGAGCGCGTACCCCAGGTCCTCGGGGATCTCTTCCAGACGGCCCGGGAGCGCCAGCTCCATCAGCCGCTCGAAGGTCTCGGCTGCGGTCTGGAGGGAGTCCGCCGTCTTTTCGTTCACGAGCTTCGCGGCCCGCTTCACGGCACGGTTGACCTGGCCGGGCGTGAGCTCGCCGGTGGCGACGCCGGTGACCCGGGAGACGAGCTCGTGCGCCTCGTCGACGATCAGCACCTCGTGCTGCGGGAGCACGGGTGCGCCCTCGATGGCGTCGATGGCCAGCAGGGCGTGGTTGGTGACCACGACGTCGGCCAGCTTGGCCCGCTCGCGGGCGGCCTCGGCGAAGCACTCGGCGCCGTACGCGCACTTCGTCGCGCCCAGGCATTCCCGGGAGGACACCGATACCTGCGCCCAGGCCCGGTCGGAGACGCCGGGGGTGAGATCGTCGCGGTCCCCCGTCTCGGTCTCGTCGGCCCAGTCGCGCATGCGCAGCAGGTCCTTGCCGAGCTTGCTGGTCGGCGCGGCGGCCTCGAACTGGTCGAAGAGCCCTTCCTCGTCGTCCTGCGGGGCGCCCTCGTGCAGCCGGTGCAGGCAAAGGTAGTTCGACCGGCCCTTGAGCATGGCGAACTGGGGCCGGCGCCGCATCAGCGGGTGCAGTGCCTCGACCGTGCGCGGCAGGTCCCGCTCGACGAGCTGCCGCTGGAGGGCGAGGGTAGCCGTGGCCACGACCACGCGCTCGCCGTGCGCGAGCGCCGGTACGAGGTAGCCGAGGGACTTTCCGGTGCCGGTGCCGGCCTGGACCAGCCGGTGGGAGTTGTCGTCGATGGCTTCGGCGACGGCTTCGGCCATGGCCACCTGGCCGGGGCGCTCCGTGCCGCCGACGGCGGTGACGGCGGCGTGCAGCAGTTCGGGGAGGGAGGGCTTCGTCATAGCACTGACAACCCTACGCGGCCGCGCTGACAACGCTTCACGGCTGGTGCAGCGGATTGGGCACGGTTCCGTCGACCACGACGCGGTCTCCGGGACGCCGAGATGGTCCTCGTAGATCGCGGAAAGTCCGGGGGTACCTGTGGGGACGTCGGGTCCATCGCCGGGCCGGAGCCGGAGGCGGCGGGGAAAATCGACACAGGACTCCTCGGCCGGGAACTCGGGAACGGCGAGCGGCGTTTTCGGAAATGTCGGGGGAATTCACAGGAGATTGCGCAGGGACCGTTCGCGGATCATCAGGGCGGCGCGCTTCTCCGGGAGGTCGATTTCCGCGGCGAAGCGGAAGCCGGAGCTGAGGAAGGCTGATACGGAGGGGGTGTTGCGGATGTCCGGTTCGGCGATCACGCGCGTGCAGCGGGGACGATTGTCGAGCACGAGGTCGGCCACGGTGCGGAGCAGCAGTGTGCCGAGACCGCGGCCGCGGTCCGTGACGTCTCCGATCAGCAGGTGGATACCGGTGTCGTGGGGGCGCGCCGGGTAGTGCCGGGCGAGCGGGTCGAGATCGGCCCGGTAGATCTCCCAGTAGCTCATCGGGCTGCCGTCGAGCCACCCGATGCAGGGGATGCTGCGGCCGTCGCCGTGCAGCTGTGCCCTCAGGTGTGCGGCGGTCGTCCCGGCCGGTCCCGCGAGTCCCCAGAATGCTGCCACCGCGGGGTCGTTCATCCAGCCGGTGAGCAGTTCCAGGTCGCGCTCGATGCTCACGGGTACGAGCCGGAGGGTGCCCACGGTGGTGGTGGCGGGCCCCCAGTCGGCCGGGGAGTCCAGCAGGTCGGCCTCGGCGAGGAAGGGCAGCATCTCGACGGTGTCGGCGCGGGGGGCGGTGCGGTCGCGGTCTTCGGCGAGGAAGGCCAGGAACTCACCCGGGAGGCGCAGGTCGAGGGTGTCCTCGCAGGGGGATCCCAGGCGCGGTGCGCGGCCGGTTCCCGGAGTGGTGCCGGTGTCGGTGGAGGGCATGGGGCTCTTCTCGGCTTCAGTCGTGGAGGGGGTTGGCGAGGGTGACGTAGACGGACTGGGTGTCCACGGGTCCGACGAGCTCGTCCAGGCCGTGGAGCCGGGTGAGCAGGTTGGCCTTGCAGCGCAGGGTCGGGGAGTCGAGCAGCAGAGCGGGGAGGGGGCCGAGGCCGGAGGCCTTGCCGAGGAAGCGTCGGAAGGCTGCCAGGAGGACGCGTTCGTCTGCGAGGCGCTGGGATCCGAAGGCGCCGATGAGGCCGAGGGCGTTGTTGATGCCGAGGTAGTAGGCGAAGCGTTCGTCGGTCACGGCGTCGGAGACGAAGGTGTCGCTGGCGGTGCCGATGCCGGGCAGGCGGCGGTCCAGTTCGGCGCGGTGGGACTCGCGGAAGTAGTAGCCCTGGTTGTCGCGGTAGCGGCCGCCGACCGGCCAGCCCGCCGGGTCGAGGAGCACGAGGGTGTTCTGCTGGTGCGCTTCGAGGGCGATGCCTGCCAGGGCATCGAGGGCGAGGACCGGCAGGACCACGTGGTCGAGGTAGCGCAGGAACCACTCGGTGGCGACGGCCGAGACGGGGCGGCCGGTGCTCTTGGAGAGGCGGGCGACCGTATCGGCAAGCCGGGAGCTGACGGTGTCGCGTCCCGGCCACGGGCGCGGGGCGGTGAGGGCGGCGATGCAGACCGCGTCGTCGGCGGGGCCGAAGGGGTTGTGGCGGAGCAGGACGTCGAGTCCGGGGACGGGCTCGCCGTCCGGGGTGTCGACGGCGACCCAGGCGGGGTCCCGGACGATGTCGAAGCCGGGGTGGGCGGCCTGCCACTGGTCGCCGAGGCCGGCCCGGAGCAGGCGGTGGACCTCGACGCCGCGGTGGAGTTCCTTGCGGAGGTTCTCCCGGCGGGAGTTGGTGATGGCGACGCCGAGGGAGAGCTTGAGCATCGCGGGGGCACCGGGGCGGTGCACCGTCCGGACCGAGGAGGTGGGGTGCCAGCGGTCCCCGTGGGGGCCGAGGTCGTGGAGCAGGCCGGAGTCGCGCAGTGCGGCGACGGCGGGGCGGTGCAGCAGGTCGCGGGCCTGCCAGGGGTGCAGGGGGAGGAGGGCGGTGTTCGACGGTCGGCGCAGGCTGGGGTCTGCGAACCGGGTGAGGAGGTGGTCGGCGGGGACGGTGCGGCCGCTTTCGGTCCACGCGGAGTCGGTGGCGAGGAGGGAGCGGTCGACGGCCATCCAGTGGAGGGGGAAGGAGCCGTACAACTCGGGTGAATAGAGGCGGGCTTCGGCCTCGGAGAGCCCTTCGCGGCTCTTGGGGGTCGGGTGGAGGGGATGACCGAGGAGAAGGGACTGTTCTGCGGTGAGGAAGAGGTCCAGGCCGGGCGGCGGGGCGGGGTGCCGGCGCCGGTCGGCGATGAACGCGGCGGTGCGGCGGACCGAGTCGGCGACACGGCCGACCAGGTCGGCGCCTCCAAGGGCGCCGCCCTCGCGGACGAGGAGGGCGGCGAGCGTCACGGCGTCGAGTGGCGGGGCCTCGTGCAGGGCTCCTTCGAGCCGCGGCGGGGCGAAGCGGTGCCAGCCGGTCGCGGACCAGTGGCGCACGGGCGTGAGCAGGGCGGCGCCCGAGCACGTCAGCGGGATCCGCAGGAGGTGGCCCTCGGGCCGCGGCAGGTTCGTCTCCCTCACCCAGCAGCGGAGCAGGTTCTCGACGGCGGCGGCTTCGGCGGCGACGGCGGGATCGCGGTGATCGAGCAGATCCGGCAGGCCGGGCGGGTGCGGCTCGTCGGAGGCGCGGGTGGGCGCGGGCTCCGGTGCGGGCGGGCGGAGGCGGGTGACGCCGTCCTTCTGGCGGGGCACGGTCGCCGCGGAGGCCGGCTCGGTCCGGTCCTGCGAGGCATGGGAGGGGCCTTCGGCCGGGGACGGTTCGGGGACGGAGCTGGAGTTCACGGCGGCTTCCTTGGGGAGGGGTCCGGGAGAAGGGATCCGGTTCAGTGCGCGCAGAGGTCCGCTGGGTACCGGGTGCGTTCGGCGGCGGCGACGGCATCGGCAAGCCGGTCGAGCACGGCAGCCGCCTGTTCGTCGGTGAGAGTCAGAGGGGGCAGCAGCCGGACGACGGCGGCGTGGCGGCCGCCGAGTTCCACGATGAGCCCGCGTTCGAGGCACTCCCGCTGCACGGCCGCGGCGAGGGCGGGGGCCGCGGGGGCGGGGTGTCCGGCGGCCGTGGGGGCGTCGGGGTCGACGAATTCCAGGCCGATCATCAGACCGCGCCCGCGGACATCGCCGATGCACGGATGGCTGCCGGCGAGCCCCCGCAGCGCGGCGAGCATCCGGTCGCCGAGTGCGGCGGCGCGCTCGGCGAGGCGGTTCTTGCGGACGTGGGCGAGGGTGGCGGTGCCGGCGGCCATGGCGAGCTGGTTCCCGCGGAATGTCCCGGCGTGGGCGGCGGGCCGCCTGGCGTCGAGGTCCTCGTGGTAGACGACGACCGCGAGCGGGAGGCTGCCCCCGATGGCCTTGGACAGCACCATGACGTCGGGGACCACGCCGGCGTGGTCGACTCCCCAGAAGGCGCCGGTGCGTCCGACGCCGGTCTGGACCTCGTCGGCGATGAGGGGGATGCCGCGCAGGCGGGTGAGCTCGCGCATCCTGCGCAGCCAGGAGTCGGGCGCGGGGAGCACGCCGCCCTCGCCCTGCACGGGTTCGAGGATCATCCCGGCGGGTGCGCCGACCCCGCTTTTCGGGTCGTCCAGGAGGCGCTCGGTCCAGCGGGCGCCGAGCGCGGCGCCCTGCCGGCCGCCGAATCCGAACGGGCAGCGGTAGTCCTGCGGGTAGGGCAGCCGGGTGATGCGGACGAGGTCCGGTGCTCCCCCGGAGGCGTCGAGGGCTCCGGGGGTCATTCCGTGGCAGGCGCCGGTGAAGGCCAGCAGGCCGCTACGGCCGGTGGCGGTGCGGACCAGTTTGATCGCGGCCTCGACGGCGTCGGTGCCGGCCGGGCCGCAGAACTGCACCCGGCCGCGTTCGGCGAGGGGAGCCGGGAGGTTCGCGAACAGCTCGGTGGTGAAGGCGTGCTTGACCGGGGTGGCGAGGTCGAGGACGTTCAGCGGGGCACCGGAGTCGAGGACCTTGCGGATCGCCTCCAGCACGACAGGGTGGTTGTGGCCGAGGGCGAGGCTGCCGGCGCCCGAGAGGCAGTCGAGGTAGCGACGGCCGTCGGCGCCCTCGATGGTCAGCCCGCGGGCGCGGACGGGCACGATCGGCAGGGAGCGGGCATAGGTCCGGGCGGCGGACTCGCGCAGCGCCTGGCGGCGCAGGATCGCTTCGGCTCCCCCCGACGCCGCTCCGTCGGCTCCGGCCGCCGGAGCCGCTGCGGCAGCGTGATCGGTCAAAGCCACGACTCTCGGTCCTCCCGCATGGATTGCCCTTCGAACACGGACGTTGCCCTCGTGTTCCCCCGTACGTACCAACGACGGCGGGCGCAGGGGATCACGGGTGGTCCCGAAGATCCTTGCGGGTGGGGAACCGCAGCCCCGCTCTGCGCCGTCACCAACCTCAGCGGCATAGTGGGGGGTTGCACTCCACGCCTCGAAGCAGCAGGGGGATACACGACATGCGACCGATCCGACCGGCCTCCGCCGCCCCGAGCGGGCGAGCTTCCCGCCGCGGACCCCGGGTTCTGGCGGCCACCGGCCTGTGTGCGGCCCTCGCGCTGACGGCCGGGGCATGCAGCCCCGGTGAGGACGAGAGCGCGGCCAAGCCCACCGTCGCGGTGAGCGAGCCCGCCCCCGGCCCGGGCGGCATCAAGATCCCGGAGCAGTTGAAGGACAAGCTCAGGGAGCACGGCATCGACCTGGACAAGTGGAAGGGCGGTGCCTGGCGGGACTGGAAGAAGGACGACTGGCTCCGTGAAGCCGAGGACTTCATCAACCCGATCATCGAGGACCTGTGGGACCCGGACCGGATGCGGCGGGCCGAGCAGCCCGACCAGCCGGTCGCCGACCCCGACCTCGGCCAGGACCAGGGCGTCACCGACCCGACCCCGGTGCCCGTGCGGGCGCGGTCCGTCGAGGCCCCGTACCACCAGAGCGTGCCCGAGGCCGGCAAGGTGTTCTTCGACGGGCCCGAGGGCTCGATGGTCTGCTCGGCGACCGTCGTGAAGGACCCGGCCAACCCCGGCAAGTCCAACATGGTGTGGACGGCGGGCCACTGCGTGCACGCGGGCAAGAGCGGCGGCTGGTACCGCAACATCGCCTTCGTCCCGTCCTACAACGACGCCGGCGAGTCGGCAGCCGGGCTCAAGGACGCGACGCGCGACGAGGTCGCCCCGTACGGCGTCTGGTGGAGCGACTGGGCGCAGACCTCGGACCAGTGGATCGCCCAGGGCGGTCCGACCGGGGGTGCGGGTGCGCCGTACGACTTCGCGGTGCTGCACGTGACCCCGGAGAAGGAGACGGGCAAGTCGCTGGAGGAGACCGTGGGTTCGGCCCTCCCCGTGGAGTTCGCCGCCCCGTCGGTGCCGAAGATCGCGCAGATCACGGCCACCGGCTACCCGGCGGCCGCGCCGTTCGACGGCCAGCGGGCGTTCCAGTGCGCCGACCGGCCGGGGCGGCTGTCGCTGAACGCGACCGACCCGGTGATGTACCGCATCGGCTGCACCATGACCGGTGGTTCCTCGGGCGGCGGCTGGGTGGCCGCGGGACGTGACGGCGAGCCGGCCCTCGTGTCCAACACGTCGATCGGCCCGGTCTCGGCGGGCTGGCTGGCCGGTCCCCGGCTCGGCGCCGAGGCGAAGGCGATCTTCGGTGCGGTGAGCGGCAAGTTCGCCGGACGGTAGTCACGACGGGTCCGTGGGGGGGGGGGGGGGTCCCCCCCCCCCCCCCCCCCGCAACAGAGGCGAAGAGGCCCGGGCGCGAGGGGGGGGGGGGGGGGGGGGGTTCGGCGTCGGGGGGCGGGGCGGGGGTGGGCGACGAGCGCCGGAGGGGGGGGGGGTGGGGGGGGCCCCCCCCCCCCCCCCCCCCCCCCCCCCGGACCCCGCAGCGCGAAGGGCCCCGGCCCCCTGTGGTCAGGGGGCCGGGGCCCTTCGTGTCAGCCGGTCCGGCCGGGCGTCAGCCCTTGGCCGGTACGTACGGCGCCAGGTCGGCGGCCAGTTCGTCGTTGACCCGCGCCTTGAGGAGGGTGCCCTCCGGGGTGTGCTCCTCGGAGATCACCTCGCCCTCGGCGTGTGCCCGTGCGACCAGCCCGCCCCGGGTGTAGGGCACGAGCACCTCCACCTCGACCGACGGCCGGGGCAGTTCGGAGTCGATGAGCGCGAGCAGCTCCTCGATGCCCATGCCCGAGCGGGCCGAGACGGCGATGGAGTGCCGCTCGATCCGCAGCAGGCGCTGAAGCACCAGCGGGTCCGCCGCGTCGGCCTTGTTGATCACGACGATCTCGGGCACGTCGACCGCGCCGACCTCTCGGATCACCTCGCGCACCGCCGCCAGCTGCTCCTCCGGCGCCGGGTGCGCGCCGTCGACCACGTGCAGGATGAGGTCGGAGTCGCCGACCTCCTCCATCGTGGAGCGGAACGCCTCGACGAGGTGGTGGGGCAGGTGCCGGACGAATCCGACCGTGTCGGCCAGGGTGTAGACCCGGCCGGTGGGCGTCTCGGCCCGGCGCACGGTCGGGTCGAGGGTGGCGAACAGGGAGTTCTCCACCAGCACGCCCGCGCCCGTGAGGCGGTTGAGCAGCGAGGACTTGCCGGCGTTGGTGTATCCGGCGATCGCGACGGACGGGATCTTGTTGCGCCGCCGCTCCTGCCGCTTGATGTCACGGCCGGTCTTCATCTCCGCGATCTCCCGGCGCATCTTCGCCATCTTCTCGCGGATCCGGCGCCGGTCCGTTTCGATCTTGGTTTCACCGGGGCCTCGGGTGGCCATGCCGCCACCGCCGCCGCCACCCATCTGCCGGGACAGCGACTGACCCCAGCCGCGCAGTCGCGGCAGCATGTACTGCATCTGCGCGAGGGCGACCTGCGCCTTGCCCTCACGGGACTTGGCGTGCTGGGCGAAGATGTCGAGGATCAGCGCGGTCCGGTCGACCACCTTGACCTTGACGACGTCTTCGAGGGCGATGAGCTGGCCGGGGCTGAGCTCGCCGTCACAGACCACGGTGTCGGCACCGGTCTCCATGACGATGTCGCGCAGCTCACGAGCCTTGCCCGAGCCGATGAACGTGGCCGGGTCCGGCTTGTCGCGGCGCTGGATGACACCGTCGAGGACGAGGGCGCCGGCGGTCTCGGCGAGGGCGGCGAGCTCCGCGAGGGAGTTCTCCGCATCGCCGACGGTCCCCGAGGTCCAGACGCCCACCAGCACCACGCGCTCGAGGCGCAGCTGGCGGTACTCGACCTCGGTGACGTCTTCGAGCTCGGTGGAGAGGCCCGCGACACGGCGCAGGGCCGCACGCTCGGAGCGGTCGAACTGGTCGCCGTCCCGCTCTCCGTCGATCTCGTGGCTCCAGGCGACGTCCTCTTCCATCAGGGCATCGGCCCGAAGGCTCTCGGTGAAGCTCTGCGCGTCCTGCACGTCCTGCGCGTCCTGGGAAGCGGAAGAAGAGGAGGTCATTGGATCCTTACGTCGATACGAGTCTTCTGTGTCGGCTACAACGTGTGACGGCCCGGGAAGATTCCCGGGGCCCTGCTCCGGGCGGAGATCCCGTCCGGGCGGCGCCGCCGACCCGTCGATAGTGACATGCCCTTTCCACGGGCGTCACACCCTTTTCGCCGCCGACCACTCGGGGTGGCCCGGCATGGGCGGGGTCTTCTGCCCGTACAGCCAGGCCTTGAAGAAGGGCTCGAGGTCCCGGCCCGCGAGATCCGAGGCCAGCCGGACGAAGTCCGCGGTGCCCGCGACGCCGTCCTTGTGGTCGGCGACCCAGCGTCGCTCCAGCTGCTCGAAGACGTCGGTGCCGATCTCCTGCCGCAGGGCGTACAGGACCAGCGCGGAGCCGTCGTAGACGACGGGCCGGAACAGCCCGATCTTCTGGCCGGGCGGCGCGGGCTTCGGGGCGGCGGGCGGCCCGCCGGCCGCCCGCCACTGGTCGGAGCGCTGGTACGCCTCGCGCATGCGCCGCTCCAGGGAGTACTTCCCGAGCCCGTCCGCGTACAGGGCCTCGTACCAGGTGGCGTGGCCCTCGCTGAGCCAGAGGTCGGACCACGAGCGCGGGGTGACGCTGTTGCCGAACCACTGGTGGGCCAGTTCGTGGACCATCACCGCCTCGACGTACCAGGCGGGGTAGGCGGGCTCGGTGAACAGGGCGCTCTCGAACAGGGAGAGGGTCTGCGTTTCCAGTTCGAAGCCGGTACGTGCGCGGGCGATGAGCACGCCGTAGTTCTCGAAGGGGTAGCGGCCGACGCGTTCCTCCATCCACGCGAGGTGCCCGGGGGTCTTCGCGAGCCAGGGCTCGAACCGCTCCCGGTCGGCGGCCGGCACGACGTCGCGCACGGGCAGCCCGCCGGGGCCGGTCCGGTGCACGACCGCGCTCTTCCCGATGGACACCTGGGCGAGCTCGGTGGCCATGGGGTGCAGGGTCCGGTACGTCCAGGTGGTGGCGGCCCGGGTGCCGGAGCGGACCGTGGACTCGGGGATTCCGTTGGCGACCGCGGTCAGGCCGTCGGGGGCCGTGACGCGGATGGTGAACCAGGCCTTGTCGGAGGGGTGGTCGTTGCACGGGAAGACCCGGTGGGCGGCGTCTGCCTGGTTGGCCATGGCCAGACCGTCCTCGGTGGGCACCCAGCCGCCGTCGCCGCTGCCTCGCGGGTCGCTGGTGTGCTTGACGGTGATCCGGAGCGCTGCGCCCGGCGGGACCGGGTGCCCGGGTGTGAGCACGAGGTCCTCGCCGACCGTCTCGAACTGCGCCGGGGCGCCGTTGACCTCGGCCGATGCGACCGTGCCGTGGGTGAAGTCGAGGTTGATCCGGTCGAGGGGCCGGAGGGTGGTGGCGTCGATGGTGGTGACGGCGTCGAGCGGCCGGCTGTTGCTCGCGTACGTGAAGGAGAGGTCGTAGGCGAGGACGTCGTAGCCGGGGTTGCCGAGCCCGGGGAAGAGGGGGTCCCCGATCCCGAGGGCCGCGGGCGGCGGTACGACGGCGGCGACCAGGGTGAGCGACGCGGCGGCGAGCAGGGCGGCACGCAGGCGGCGGGAGGTGAGCTGCATGCATCACCGCTACCAGCGCCCGCGGCGCACCGGCGGACGGCGCGCGACGGCCCCACCCGAACGGGAGACAGTGCCGGGCCCGGGGTGACGTCAGGCGCGGCTGACGTCGTAGACGCCGGGGACCTCGCGCATGGCCCGCATGAGGGCGGGCAGGCCCGTCGCGTCGGGCAGCTGGACGGTGTAGGTGTGCCGCACCCGCTGCTGGGCGGGGGGTTCCACGGTGGCGGAGACGATATCGGCGCCTTCGCGGGAGATGGCCTCGGTGAGGTCGGCCAGGAGATGGGGGCGGCCGAACGATTCGGCGACCAGGGTGACGCGGCAGTCGGCGGTGGCCCGCCAGTGCACGGCGACGGACGTACGGCCGACCGACCGCATCCGCTCCACGGCGGCGCACTGCACTCGGTGCACGGTGACGGCGCCGCCGCGTACGACGAATCCGGCGACGGCGTCGGGCGGCACCGGCGTACAGCACCCGGCGAGCCGTACGGTCGCGTCGGGCAGGTCGGCGACGGCATTGCCGCCGCCCCCGCGCAGCGAGGTCATCGGCAGCGGGGCCCGGGGCGCGGCGGGGGGCGCGGCGGGCCCGTCGGGGTGGGCCTGGAGCCAGCCGCTGATGGCAATGCGGGCGGCCGGGGTGCGGGCGTGGTCGAGCCACTCGGGCGCGGGTCCGGAGGAGGCGTCCTGGCCGAGGAGCAGCTGCACGGTGTCGCCGTCGGCGAGCCGGGTGCCGAGGGCGGCGATGCGTCCGTTGACCCGGGCGCCGATGCAGCCGTGGGCGGCTTCGCCGTGCTGGGCGTAGGCGGCGTCGACGCAGGTGGCGCCGGCGGGCAGGCTGACGGTGGCGGGGCCCGGGCCGTCGGCCATGAAGACGGTGATCTCCCCGTCCTGGGCCAGTTCCGCGCGCAGGGAGGTCCAGAAGGTGTCGGGGTCGGGCGCGGACTGCTGCCAGTCCAGGAGGCGGGAGAGCCAGCCGGGGCGGGTGGGGTCGATGCGCTCGCCGGGGGCGGCGGGGTCGGCCGGGGCGGCGGTGTCGGCGGTGGCGTAGGGATTGCCGAGGGCGATGACCCCGGCCTCGGCGACGCGGTGCATGCGGTGGGTGCGGATGAGCACTTCCGCGACGGCGCCGCCGGTGGTGGCCACGGCGGTGTGCAGCGACTGGTAGAGGTTGAACTTGGGCGCCGCGATGAAGTCCTTGAATTCCGAGATGACCGGGGTGAAGCAGGTGTGCAGCTCGCCGAGCACGCCGTAGCAGTCGGCGTCCTCGGCGACGAGGACGAGCAGCCGTCCGAAGTCGGAGCCGCGCAGCTCGCCGCGTTTGAGGGCGATGCGGTGGACGGAGACGAAGTGCCGGGGGCGTACGTGGACCTCGGCCGGGATGCCGGACTCGCGCAGCACTGCGCGCATGGCGTCGGCGGTGGCGGGCAGCGGGTCGTCCTCGGTGGCCTGGGCGGCGATGAGGGCGCGGGTGTGCTCGTACTCCTCGGGGTGCAGGATCGCGAAGACGAGGTCTTCGAGCTCGGACTTGAGGGCCTGGACGCCGAGGCGTTCGGCGAGCGGGATGAGGACGTCGCGGGTGACCTTGGCGATGCGCGCCTGCTTCTCGGGGCGCATCACGCCGAGGGTGCGCATGTTGTGCAGCCGGTCGGCGAGCTTGATGGACATGACGCGGACGTCGTTGCCGGTGGCGACGAGCATCTTGCGGAAGGTCTCGGGCTCGGCGGCGGCGCCGTAGTCGACCTTTTCGAGTTTGGTGACGCCGTCGACGATGTAGCAGACCTCGTCGCCGAACTCCGCCCGCACCTGGTCGAGGGTCACGTCGGTGTCCTCGACGGTGTCGTGGAGCAGAGAGGCCGTCAGGGTGGTGGTCTCGGCGCCCAGTTCGGCGAGGATGAGCGTCACGGCGAGCGGGTGGGTGATGTACGGTTCGCCGCTCTTGCGCATCTGGCCGCGGTGCGAGGTCTCCGCGAGGAGGTACGCGCGGCGCAGGACGGCCAGGTCGGCGTCGGGATGGTGGGCGCGGTGGGCCTCGGCCACGTGGCCGATGGCGTCGGGGAGGCGGTCGCGGGAGGCCGGTCCGAGCAGCGCGGCCCGGCCCAGCCTGCGCAGATCGATCCTGGTGCGGCCGCGTCTGCGGACGGCGGGCCCGCTCAGGCGGAGCTCCGGGCCCGTGTCGGGGTTCGTGGCCTCTGCACTCATGGGGCACCTCCGGCATCGACCGGCGGTGACGGGCAGGGGGTGAGCCCTCTGGGCCGGTGTCTGATGTTACCGACCCCACCACGTGGCGCAGTCCGGCTCTCGCTCAGCGTGAACCGGATCACCCATTCGAGGGAAGCTTCAGCCGAAAGCCGTTTCGGTCAGCCAGTCGGGATCGATCTCGCCTTCGGCCACGATCACGGCGGGTCCGGTCATCTCGACGGAGCCGTCGGGCTGCTCGGTGATGACGAGGGTGCCGCCGAGGACGTCGACGGTGTACGTGACGGGCTGTCCGGTGACGGCGGGGTCGGTGCCGTCGCGGCGGGCGGTGGCGACGGCCACGGCGCAGGCGCCGGTGCCGCAGGAGCGGGTCTCGCCCGAGCCGCGCTCGTGGACGCGCATGGCGACGTGGCGCGGGCCGCGGTCGGCGACGAACTCGACGTTCACGCCGGTGGGGTAGGCGGCGGCCGGGCTGAACGGCGGGGCGGTGAGCAGGTCACCGGCCTCGGCGAGGTCGTCGACGAAGGCGACGGCGTGCGGGTTGCCCATGTTGACGTTGCGGGCGGGCCAGGTGCGGTCGCCGACGGAGACGGAGACGTCGCCTTCGGGGAGCAGGGCGCGGCCCATGACGACGGTCACGGCGCCGGTCTTGTCGAGGTGGGCGCGCTTGATCCCGCCGCGGGTGGCGACGGCGATGTCGCCGGCTTCGACGTGGCCGGCGTGGTGCAGGTAGCGGGCGAAGACGCGGACGCCGTTGCCGCACATCTCGGCGACGGAGCCGTCGCTGTTGCGGTAGTCCATGAACCACTCGGCCTCGGCTGCCATGTCCTGCGCCTCGGGGTGGGCGGCGGAGCGGACGACGTGCAGCACACCGTCGGCACCGATGCCGGCGCGCCGGTCGCACAGCCTGGCGACGGTCGCGGGCGCGAGGTCCACGGCGTTGTCCGGGTCCGGAATGATCACGAAGTCGTTCTCGGTCCCGTGGCCCTTGAGGAAGGAGAGGTGTGTGCTCGTCACCCGGCCATGGTACGGGGACGGGCCGCGGCGGCGCCGGGGCGCCCGGTCCGTGGACGGCGGCCCGGTCGGCGGGGGCCCGGCGGAGGCGAGGGGTCCGGCGGAGGGGGCCAGCGGAAGCGAGGGGGCTAGCGGAGGCGGGCGACGCGCAGGACGGCGAGGAAGGCGACCGCCAGGACCACCGCGGCGTACAGGGCGACGATGCGCCAGTCGGGGCGGGTGCCGGAGCCGCGGGCGGGCAGGCCGGGCCAGGTGTAGCCGACGCGGCGGGCGGCCATCATGCCCCAGCCGCCGGCGCAGCAGCTGATCAGCAGGCCGAGCATGGCCACGACCGCGCCGCCGTCGCCGAACTCGAAGGCGAGGGGGAAGGCGAACATCAGGGAGCCTGCGGCGGCCAGCATCACGATCGGGGCCAGCTGCCAGATGCGCAGCTTGCGCTGTGGCCGCAGCTCGACCTCGAACTCGGGGACGGGTTCCTCGTGCTCGGGGCCGTCGGGGCTGAGCCGGTCCGAATCGGCGGGCAGCCCCAGTACGGCGGGCACCGCGGGGACGGCAGGAAGTACCGACTCCGGATCCCGTCCGGTGCCGTCGCGCCCGGTGTCTCGAGGGCCGGCCTCCATCGCCACGTGCCCTCCCCACTAGGACTTCGCTTCGCCGAGTTTGATGATGGCACGCCCGCGGACCCCCGACGGGCGTCCGGAGCGTCCCGATGCCATCACGTGATCAGGCTGTAACCGCTCGTTCGACCAACGACTGCGCGAGTCCGGCCAGTTCCCCACGGTCGGCGGCGGCCCCGCTGAGCCAGTGGACCCGCGGGTCGCGGCGGAACCACGAGTCCTGCCGGCGGGCGAAGCGCTTGGTCGCCCGTACCGTCTCGGCGCGCGCCTCGTCCTCGGTGCACTCCCCCGCGAGGGCGGCCAGCACCTGCTGGTAGCCGAGGGCGCGGGAGGCGGTGACGCCGTCGCGCAGCCCGCGGGCCTCCAGGTCGCGGACCTCTGCGACGAGTCCGGCCTCCCACATCCGGTCGACCCGCAGGGCGATGCGCTCGTCCAGTTCGGGGCGGGCGACGTCGACGCCGATCTGCACGCAGTCGTAGACGGATTCGGGGCCGGGCAGGTTCGCGGTGAAGGGGCGGCCGGTGATCTCGATGACCTCCAGCGCGCGGACGATGCGGCGGCCGTTGCTGGGCAGGATCGCCTCGGCGGCCGCCGGGTCTGCGGCCGCGAGCCGGGCGTGCAGGGCGCCGGGGCCGCGCAGGGTCAGCTCCTCCTCCAGCCGGGCGCGCACGGCCGGGTCGGTGCCGGGGAACTCGAGGGCGTCGATCGCCCCGCGCACGTAGAGGCCGGAGCCGCCGACCAGCACCGGCGTGCGGCCGGCGGCGAGCAACCGGTCGATCTCGGCGCGGGCCAGCCGCTGGTACTCGGCGACGCTGGCGGTCTCGGTGACGTCCCAGACGTCGAGGAGGTGGTGCGGGATCCCGCCGCGCTCCTCGGTCGTCAGCTTCGCGGTGCCGATGTCCATCCCGCGATAGAGCTGCATGGAGTCGGCGTTGACGACCTCGCCGCCGAAATACCGGGCGAGGGCGACGCCCAGATCGGACTTTCCGGCCGCGGTGGGGCCGACGACGGCGATGACCCGCGGTGCGGGAGCTGCAGTTCTCACCGACCCAGTCTCGCAAACACCCGGGCCACTACCCGAACGAGCGACGTGACGCCCCGTGAGCGGGGTCGTTGCCCTTGCGAGGTTCCGTCGGCCCGGCGAGCGGCCGACCCCTGGGGCCGGCCCGGCCGGCCCAGTACGCCGACGCGGAACTTCGGCCGCACGAGTAACGTTATGGGAGTAGACATGGGCGTGTTTGCACGGTTTCGCCGCAAGGCCAAGGACGCCGTCGAGGCAGCTGCCGAGGAGGCCCCGGCCCCGGATCTGACCGCAGAGCCGGAAGCTGCCGAAGACGAGGCGGCTGCCGCCGAGGGGGCCGCGACGACGGAAGACGTGGAGATCCCGAAGCAGCAGTCGGCGGAGGAGGCGGCGGACAGCGAGGCCGGCGAGGGCGCCCGCAGGTAGGTATCCGCCAAGAGAAGGTGACCCATGGGCCTGCTGGACAATCTCAAGGCCAAGCTCGCGCCGGCGAAGGACAAGGTCGGCGACCTCGCGCAGCAGCACGAGGGGACGATCGGCGAGCGCCTGGACAAGGTCGCGAAGGCCGTGGACTCCAAGACCAAGGGCAAGTACAGCGGTCAGATAGCGAGCGGCACGGGGAAGGCGAAGGACGCCCTGGGCAAGATCGCGCACAAGGACGACCCGAGTGGCCCCGGCACCACTCCGGGCACCACCCCGGGCAGCGGCCCGGGCAGCGGCCCGACGGCCCCCTGACGCCGACGCGACGCCGTCCACGGCGAAAGGGGCGCGGGGAGTGACCCCGCGCCCCTTTCCCGTTTCTGTTCGCCGCCCTCGCGGGCTAGGACCAGGCGGCCACGAAGTAGCCCACTCCGTACGGCGCGTCCTCGAAGAGCAGTCGGCCGTCGAGGCCGGCTGCTTCGGCCGCGCCCGCGAGCACCTGCCAGGGCGCGCGGCCCGCGGCCTGCACCGCGGAGGCGAGCTCCGCGTCGACGGCCGCCAGCGCCGCGGTGTCCGCCGAGCCCAGTGCACGGGCGGCCGCCGCGTCGAAGGGCGCGGCTCGCTCGTCGAGGTAGCCGGGGGCCTTGAGCGTGCGGCAGGCGCTGCCGTCGCCCATCACCAGGAGCGCGACGCGGTCTGCCCGGTCCGCGAGTTCGCGGCCCGTCGCCAGGCACGCCTCGGTGGACAGGTCTTCGGCGACGCCCAACCCCTCGACGGGGGCGGCCGACCACGCCGTGTGGTCGAGCAGCCAGGCGGCCACGACCAGGGAGGCGGGCAGGTCGCGGCCTTCCGGGCTTTCCCCGGCCGGCTCGGCTTCCTTCCCGGGCCCGGGGGCCGCGCCCAGGACCACGTCGGCGGCCACGCCGAATCCCCGCAAGGAGCCGCGGGCGCCCTGCGGGTGCGGTCCGCGGCCCTGCGGTCCGGCGGGCCCGACCACGACCAGCAGGTCGGGCCGGGACGCGGCGAGGACCGCGAGGGCGTCGGAGCATGCGGTCCGCGCGTCGGCGAGTTCTTCGGCCGCCCCGGCCGCGACCTGCGGCACGAGCAGGGGCGGGCACGGGCATACGGCAGCGGCTACGAGCATGATCCGCAGCGTAGTACGCCTCGGACGGACCCGGGATCCGGCAGCGCGCCCGGCGCGGATGCCGTTCCGCACCGGGCTGCGCCGGTCTCAGGGCACGGCGTCCTCGGGCGGCTGCGGATGCGACTGCTGCGGATGCGACTGCTGCGAGTCCCAGACCAGCTCCGCCGCCCGGAACACCAGGTGGTGGGTCGAGGTCCGGTTCGAGATCCGTACGTAGTACGAGCCGTCCAGCCGCCGGTAGATCTCCCGCCTGCGCTCACGGAAGATCAGGTCCGGCCCGGCGGTGTGCGCCGCCTGCAGCAGCGCCTGCTCGGCCTCCTCGCGGGAGCCGTCGAGCGTCGCGACGGTCTCCGCGTGCCCCGAGTCGTGCATGGCCGTCGCGTTCGTCGAGTGCTGCGTGATGATCCACTGGCCCATGCTCCGGTCCCCCCGGTGATTGCTGTCAGTTGATGGAGCAACCACCCGTGGCGGCGGGCAGCGGTGCGGGTACGCCGATGGCCGGCAGGCCGAGCATAACGCCGGCGGGCTGCGCCGGGGCGGCGTTCCGCTTCTCCCAGGCGTCGCCCGCGCGGGTGCGCCGGACCCGGGTCGTCGGGCCCTCGGCGAGCAGGTGGTGCGGCGCGGCGTACGTGATCTCGACGGTCACGACGTCGCCGGGGCGGACCTCGGTCTCCGGCTGGGTGAAGTGGACCAGGCGGTTGTCCGGGGCGCGGCCGGAGAGGCGGTGCGTGGCCCCGTCCTTGCGGCCTTCGCCCTCCGCGACCATGACCTCCAGGACGCGGCCGACCTGCTTCTTGTTCTCCTCCCAGGAGATCTCCTCCTGGAGGGCGACCAGGCGCAGGTAGCGCTCCTGGACGACCTCCTTGGGGATCTGGTTCTCCATGTCGGCGGCCGGGGTGCCGGGGCGCTTGGAGTACTGGAAGGTGAAGGCGTTCGCGAAGCGGGCCTCGCGGACCGTGTGCATCGTCTGCTCGAAGTCCTCCTCGGTCTCGCCGGGGAAGCCCACGATGATGTCGGTGGAGATGGCGGCGTGCGGGATCGCTGCGCGCACCTTCTCGATGATCCCGAGGAACCGCTCCTGCCGGTACGAGCGGCGCATGGCCTTCAGGATCGTGTCCGAGCCGGACTGCAGCGGCATGTGCAGCTGCGGCATGACGTTCGGCGTCTCGGCCATCGCGGCGATGACGTCGTCGGTGAAGTCGCGCGGGTGGGGCGAGGTGAAGCGGACCCGCTCCAGGCCCTCGACCTGGCCGCAGGCGCGCAGCAGCTTCGAGAAGGCCTCGCGGTCGCCGAGGTCGGAGCCGTAGGCGTTGACGTTCTGGCCGAGCAGGGTGATCTCGGAGACGCCTTCGGAGACCAGCGTCTCGATCTCGGCGAGGATGTCGCCGGGCCGGCGGTCCTCCTCCTTGCCTCGCAGGGCGGGGACGATGCAGAACGTGCAGGTGTTGTTGCAGCCGACGGAGATCGAGACCCAGGCGGCGTAGGCGGACTCGCGGCGGGTCGGCAGGGTGGAGGGGAAGGCCTCCAGCGACTCGGCGATCTCGATCTGCGCCTCTTCCTGGATGCGGGCGCGCTCCAGGAGGACGGGCAGCTTGCCGATGTTGTGCGTGCCGAAGACCACGTCGACCCACGGGGCCCGCTTGACGATGGTGTCGCGGTCCTTCTGGGCCAGGCAGCCGCCGACGGCGATCTGCATGCCGGGCCGCTTGGTCTTCATGGGGGCGAGGCGGCCGAGGTTGCCGTAGAGCTTGTTGTCGGCGTTCTCACGCACCGCGCAGGTGTTGAAGACGACGACGTCCGCGTCCCCGTCGGCGCCCTCGGGCGCGCGGACGTAGCCCGCGCCCTCCAGGAGACCGGAGAGCCGCTCGGAGTCGTGCACATTCATCTGGCACCCGTAGGTGCGCACCTCGTACGTCTTCGTCACCTGTCCAGGGTAAAGGGGCCCGACCGTGACATGTGCCGCGGCGGCTGGCAGGATCGCGAGCATGCCCCCCGCACTCCCCCGGCTCCCCCGGTTCCGGACCAGCAGGCGTCGCGCCCTGCTGGGCGCGGTGGCCGGATTCGCTGTGTTCGGCCTCCTGCTGTGGTGGCTGGTGCCGGCCGGGAAGCAGGAGCCGCAGGGGCCGCTGACCTTCAGCACCGGTGCGCGCACGGGCGTCTACCAGCTCTACGGCGAGCTGCTGGAGCAGGAGCTCGCGCACGACCTGCCCAAGGTGGACGTCACGCTGCTGAGCAGCGAGGGGTCCCGGCAGAACCTGCAACGCATCGCGACGGGGCAGGCGGACTTCACCATCGCCACGGCGGACGCGGTCTCGAAGTACCGCCAGGACGACCTGCCCGGCGCCGACCGGCTGCGCGGGTGCGCGCGGCTGTACGACGACTACGTCCAGCTGGTGGTCCTCAACCAGGCCCGGATCGAGTCGGCGAAGGACCTGCGCGGCAAGCGCGTGGCCATCGGGCAGCCGGGGTCGGGGGTGCGGCTGATCGCCGAGCGGCTCCTCGCGGCGGCGAAGCTGGACCCCGCGACGGACATCACACCGGTGTCCATAGGGATCGACACGATGCCGACGGAGCTGGAGGCGGGCCGGATCGACGCGTTCTTCTGGTCGGGAGGCCTGCCCACGAACCCCGTGAAGGCGCTGTCGGAGCGCACCAGCATCCGGCTGGTGCAGCTGGGCGACCTGATCAAGGAGCTGCAGCGGAGCGGGACCCCGGCCCGGTACTACAGGGCCGCGGTGGTGCCGCAGGAGGCGTACCCGCGGGCGCAGAACGGCTCGGGCGTCCCGACGCTCGCGGTGCCGAACCTGCTCGTCACCACGGACCGCACGGACGCGGACCTGACCGAGGCGCTGACCCGGACGGTGATCGGCAGCCGTGACCGGATCGGGCTGGACGTGCACGCGGCGCAGCTGGTGGACCTGCGGACGGCGATCTACACGGATCCGCTGGAGCTGCACGAGGGCGCGGCGCGCTACTACCGGTCCGCGAAGCCGTAACCCCGGCGGGACGCGCTGCCGTACGCCCGGGCGGAAGTCCGTCAGGCGGGCAGCAGCTCTACGGCGGCGGCTGCCGCGCCGATGAGGCCCGCGGAGGTGCCGAGTGCGGCCGGGACGACCGTGAGGCCGCTCACGAAGGACAGCGTCGCGTACGACGCGAGGTGTGCGCGCAGCGGACCGAAGAGCACGTCCCCGGCGGTGGCGACGCCTCCGCCGACGACCGCGATGTCGGTCTCGACCAGCGTGGCGGTGGCCGCGATCGCCGCGGCCAGGGCCCGCCCGGCGCGGTCGAAGGCGGCCCGTGCGACCGGATCGCCCTCGCGGGCGGCCTGGGCCACTCCGGCGGCCGTGGGGTCGGCGCCGGTCCAGCCCTGGGCGAGGGCCCAGCGGGCGATGGCGGTGCCGGACGCGATGGATTCGACGCAGCCGCGCCCGCCGCAGGCGCACGGGTCTCCGTCGAAAGCCACCGAGATGTGACCGATGTGGCCCGCGTTGCCGGTGGGACCCGGGTGGAGCCGGCCGCCGAGGACCAGGCCGCCGCCCACGCCCGTCGAGACGACCAGGCACAGCGCGTTGTCGTGGCCGCGGGCCGCGCCCAGCAGGTGTTCGGCGGCCGTCATGGCCACCCCGTCCCCGACCAGGACGGCGGGAACGTCCGCGCCGTGCCGGACCAGCTCCGCCGAGGTGCGGGCGAGTACGGGGAAGTCGCGCCACGCGCCGATGTTGACCGGGCTGACCGTGCCCCGGGACGCGTCGACCGGGCCCGCGCTGCCGATGCCGCAGCGCTCGACGGAGGACCACAGCGGGTCGGCCGCGAGCTCGGCGACGACGGCCGCGACGGCCGCCATGACGGCCTCGGGGCCGGTGCCGCGCGGGGTGGGGCGGCGCGCTCCGGCGCTCATCGTCCCGTCCGGGCGGACCAGGGCGCCGGCGATCTTCGTACCGCCGATGTCGATGGCCACGGTGGTCCCGGCGGCGGCGCCGAAGGTGGCGCGCGGGGTGGGGACGGTGGAGGCGGGGGTGGTCACGGGGTCTCCTGAGGACGGTCGGAATCAATATGCGCGCGCCGGCGGGGCGGTGCTCCCGCGGGGCTCGAGCCGCGGCAGCTCGCCCTCCACGGCACGCGGCGGGGTGCCCGACAGCACGTCGAGCAGTTCGCGGGCGGCCAGCCGGCCGAAGCCGGGGGTGTCCCGGACGAGGGCCGTCAGCGGAGGGTGGGTGACCCGGCAGAGCAGCGAGTCGTCCCAGGCCAGGATGGACAGCCGGTCGGGTACGGGGATCCCCCGGCCGGCCGCGACGGCCAGCCCCGCCACCGCCATCACGTCGTTGTCGTAGACGATCGCGGTGGGCGGCGCCGGGGAGTCGAGCACCTCCCGGGTGGCCCGGGCGCCCTCGGCGTCGGAGTAGTCGGTGACGACGGAGCGCACGTCCCCGGGATCCAGGCCGAGCCGGGCCGCCTCCCTCTCCAGGGTGCGGATCCGGCTGTCGGTGTGGGCGAGTTCGGGCAGCCCGGCGACGTGCACGATCCGCCGGTGGCCCAGCGCGTGGAGGTGTCCGAGCACGCAGGCCATCGCGCGGGCGTCGTCGGCCCAGACCGAGGAGAGTCCGGGCGGCTGCCGGGTCTCGCCGATCGCGACGGCGGGCAGGCCGAGCGAGGCGAGCAGCGCGGGGCGCGGGTCCTCGGTGCGGGGGTCGACGACGAGGACGCCGTCCACGCGGCGTTCGGCCCACCAGCGCCGGTAGAGGGCGCACTCCTCCTCCAGGGATCCGGCCACCTGGAACAGCAGGGCGGTTCGGGCCTGCGCGAAGACCTCCTGGATACCGGAGACCAGCTGGAGGAAGAAGGACTCGACGCCCAGGGTCTGCGCGGGCCGGGCGAGGACCAGGCCGACCGCTCCGGCGCGTTCACCGGACAGCGCGCGGGCCGCGCTGTTGGGCTGCCAGCCCAGTTCCTCGGCGAGCCGGCGGATCCGGGCCCGGGTGTCCGGGGAGACGCCCGGCCGGTCGTTGAGCGCGAAGGACACGGCGCTCTGCGACACCCCGGCCCGGCGGGCGATGTCCTTGATGGTGGGTCTGCGCGGCATGGCCTCGTCCTCCGGTCGGCAGGGGCCCCTTGTGCCCGCAGAGCTTAAGCGCTTTAGTACCGGCAGTCCCCGGGTGGCGGCACTCCGTTTCATCCGGACCCGGGACGTCCGCCGACGTCCCGGTGCGTGAACGGGCATCCTCGGGCGCCCCCGGGCATCCCCGGGCGTCCCCGGACGAGGGAGCGGCGGATGGCGGACAGGCACGGGACGGACGACGGGCCCACGGACGACGGGGGCGACGCGCGCGACGCGTACGCAGGCGTACGGGAAGCGGGCGGGCGGGACGCGCGCGGCCGGGACGCAGGCGGCCAGGATGCGGGCAGACCCCGGGCGGACTGGCCCCGGGCGGACGCCGGTGACCGGACCGGCAGGACCCTGCGCTTCGGCGTGAACTACACCCCCTCCCAGGGGTGGTTCCACCACTGGCTCGACTTCGACCTCGACGCGGTGCGGGCCGACCTCGACTCGGTCGCCGCGCTCGGCCTCGACCACGTCAGGGTCTTCCCGCTCTGGCCGCTCTTCCAGCCCAACCGCACCCTGATCCGGCCGCGCGCCGTGGCACAGCTGGTGCAGCTCGCGGACGCGGCCGCCGAGCGCGGTCTCGACGTCGCCGTGGACGGGCTGCAGGGGCACCTGTCGAGCTTCGACTTCCTGCCCGCGTGGACCCGGACCTGGCACCGGCGCAGCATCTTCACCGACCGGGAGGTGGTCGCGGCGCAGGAGGAGTACCTGCGCACGCTCGCCGTGGCCCTGGCCGGGCGGCCGAACTTCCTGGGGATGACGGTCGGCAACGAGATCGACCAGTTCGCGGACGACCCGCACCCGGACCCCGACCGGATCACCCGCGACCAGGCGGGCGCCTGGCTGCAGCGGATGCTCGCAGCGTGCGAGGCGGGGGCGCCGGGCCGGTTCCACCTGCACGCGGGGTACGACGCCGTCTGGTACCGGGACGGACATCCCTTCACCCCGGGCCACGCGGCCCGGCTGGGCGCGGCGACCGCCGTCCACTCCTGGGTGTTCAACGGCACGGCGCAGCGCCACGGCCGTACCGGTACGGCCACCGAGCACCACGCCGCCTATCTGATCGAGCTGTCCAAGGCCTGGGCGGCGGACCCCCGGCGTCCGGTGTGGCTCCAGGAGGTCGGCGCCCCGGCCCCGCTGATCGGTCCCCGGCACGCGGCCGCCTTCGCCTCCGCGACCCTGGCCAACGCGCTGGACTGCCCGGACGTATGGGGCGTGACCTGGTGGTGTTCGCACGACGTCTCGCGCGAGCTGGCCGACTTCCCCGAGCTGGAGTACGGCCTCGGACTGCTGGACAACGACCGGAAGCCGAAGCCGGCGGGCGAGGCCCTGGCGCGGATCGCCGGGCAGTGGCGCGGCCGCGCCCACCACCCGGCGCCGCGGACCACGGCCCTGGTCCTCGACGTCGGGGGTGCCGAGGCCGCGCCGGGCCGGTCGGTGTGCGCCCCCGGCGGTGTGTTCTTCGAGGCCTGGGCCCGGCTGACCGCGTCCGGGGTCCGCCCGGCCGTGGTCCTGGCCGACCGGGCGGACGACCGGGCGCACCTGGCCGCCCGCGGCATCACGGCGCTGGTCACCCCGTCCGAGGCCGGCTGAGCGCCCCGCGCGCGGGGTGCCGCCTCGCACGTGTCCACCCGTTCCACCCGTCGGATTCCGTACCCGTACGGCCCGTTCCGGTTCCACTGCCCGTACACGTCCCGCTGCCGCTCCCGTGCCTGTCAACCGTCTCCTTTCGCCCTCCCCTTCCGAGGAGTCACGCATGCCCGCGACCGACCACGGCGGCGACGCCCGCCGCCCGTTACCTCCGACCCGCCGCCGGCTGCTGGCCGCCGGGGCGGGGGCCGCCGCCGCGCTGTGCACGCCGGGCGCCGCGCGCGCCTCCGGCGGGTCCGCGGACCCGGGCCGGGTGCCGCCGCCGGACCTCGCGCCGTACGCCTCGTACTGGTTCCCCGACTCGCTGCCCCAGGGCACCCCGGGACCCGGCATCGTGTGGCGGTCGCTGAAGGAGTGGGCCCCCGAGTCCGATCCGGACCTCGCGTACAACACCGCGAGCGTTCCGCTCGCCGAGCGGTTCACGCCCGTCCCGCTGCACGCCGGTGCCCGCGCCGGCCAGGCGGGGATCGCCTCGCTCGTGTCGTTCGGGGGGACCGCGGGCCATCCGGCGCAGGGCGCTCCGACCGCCGACTTCTACGCGTTCGGGCACTGGGCGTACATCGACGAACTGGTCTTCTGGGGCGGCTCGTCGGGCGAGGGGATCATCCTCGCTCCGACCGCGCCCGTGGTGGACGCGGCGCACCGCCACGGGGTGCGCGTGCTCGGCAACGTCTTCCTGCCGCCCGTGGCGTACGGGGGCGACCTGCGGTGGACGCGCGAGCTGGTGCAGCGCGACGCCCTGGGCCGCTACCCGCTGGCCGAGAAGCTGGCGCAGGTCGCACGGGCGTACGGCTTCGACGGCTGGTTCGTGAACGCCGAGACCGACGGCGGCGACGGTGAACTGGCCGGCCGGATGCGCCGGTTCCTGCGCGCGCTGCGCGCGGCCGGGGAACCGGAAGGCCTGCGGATCACCTGGTACGACGCGATGACCGCGTCCGGCCGGGTGGCCTGGCAGGGCGCGCTCAACGAGCACAACCGCGCGTTCTTCGAGGACCGCGCCGGGACGGTCGCGGACGGCATGTTCGTCGACTTCCGCTGGACGGCGAAGAGCCTGGCCGCGTCCGGCGCGCTGGCGGACCGGATCGGCCGCAGCCGGTACGAGCTGTGGGCGGGGGTGGACGTCGAGTCCCGGGGCTGGGACTCCCCGGTGGACTGGGAGGCGTTCGTGCCGCGCGGGCGCGGGCACGTGACCGGCTTCGCCTTCTACCGCCCCGAGTGGACCCGCAACCACCTCGCCGACCGCAGCCCGGGGGCCTTCCACGCGGCCGACGACCGCTTCTGGACCGGCGCCGGCGGGGCCCCGTACGGTCCGGGCGAAGTAGGCGACGCGGCCGGCGCAGGCAGTGTCGGCGGCGCAGACGGCGCGGGCGGTCCAGCGGCCCCGGCCGGCTGGCTGGCGCCCGCCGCGGTGGTCGCCGACCGGTCCACCGTCACCGCGCTGCCGTTCGCGACCAGCTTCAACACCGGCCACGGGGAGCGCTGGTACGAGCGGGGCAACGTCGCCTCGCCCGCGCCCTGGAACCACCTCGGCCTCCAGGACGTGCTGCCGGGACGCCGCCGGGCGGTGCCGTCGGGCGGCCCGCAGCCGTCCGTCACCCTGGACTTCGCGGACGCCTGGCGCGGCGGCTCCAGCCTGCTCGTCGAGGGGGAGGCGAGCATGCCGGCGACCGTGGAGCTGTACGCCACCCGGCTGCCGCTCTCCCTGCACACCGTCCTGGAGCTCACCCACAAGACCGTGGCCGGGGCGGTCACCGTGGAGGTCGGCGTGGCGACCCGGGAGGCGGCGGGTCCCGGAGAGCCGGTCCCGTACACCTGGCTGCCCGCCGGGGCCCCGGGCGCGGGCCGCGGCTGGCACACCCGCCGGGTGCCGCTGGCCGCGCTCGCCGGGACGACCGCGCACGGGCTGGCGGTCCGGCTGACGGGGCGCGGCGGGCAGCCGGTGCGCTGGCGGCTCGGCGCTCTTGCGGTCCGGAACGCCGCCGTGCGTCCGTCCGCACCGCCGGTCCTGCGGGTGGACGCGGCGGCCCGCGAGGGCGCGACGGCGGCTCTGCGGCTTTCGTGGACCCGCTCCCCCGGCCCGGTCCGCCACTACGAGCTGCACCGGGTGCTGCCGGACGGCGGCCGCCGCTTCCTCGGCGGCACGAGCGGTACGGCCCTGTACGTGCCGGGGGTCGCGCGGGCTGGCCGCGAGCGCGCCGCGCTGTTCGAGGTGCGGGCGGTGGGCGTGCTGTACACGGCCTCGGGCCCGGCGCGCACGGCGTACGCCTGGTAGCGGTCCGGCAGCCGCGCGCCCGCGCCCTGCGGGCGCCCGGTCAGGCTCCGGGCGGAGTGCGGGGGACGGCGACCGTGACCCGGAGGCCGTGCGGCGGGTTCGTCTCGTACGAGAGGGACCCGCCGCTCTTGGCGAGCAAGGCACGGGAGATCGACAGGCCGAGCCCGGATCCCTTGACGTTCTGGTGCCGGCCGCTGCGCCAGAAGCGGTCGCCGATGCGCTCCAGCTCCTCTTTGGTCAGGCCCGGTCCGCGGTCGCTGACCACGACGGTGGCGCGGAGCCCCTCGACCCCGACGCCGACCGTGACCTCTTCTCCCGAGGGGGTGAACTTGAGCGCGTTGTCGATGACGGCGTCGAGCGCGCTGGACAGCGCGATGGGATCGGCCCACCCGGTGACGGCGGCCAACCCGGTTCCGGTCAGCCGTACGCCCTTCTCCTCGGCGTACGGGCGCCAGGCCGTGACGCGTTCGCCCGCGAGCGCGCCGATGTCGACGAGGGAGGTCTCGGCGGAGGCGTGCTCGGCCAGGGCCAGGTCCAGCAGGTCGTCGAGCACCTGGGCCAGCCGCTTGCCCTCCGTGCGCACCGAGGCGATTTCCTCGTTGCCCTCGGGCAGTTCCAGGGCGAGCAGCTCGATGCGCAGGAGCAGCGCGGCGAGGGGGTTGCGCAGCTGGTGCGAGGCGTCGGCGACGAAGGCCCGCTGCTGCTCCAGCACTTCTTCGACGTTGTCGGCCATCTCGTTGAACGAGCGGGCCAGGCGCCGGAGTTCCGGCGGGCCACCGGAAGCCGCGACGCGGGAGTTGAGCCGGCCGGTCGCGATGTCGTGCGTGGCCGCGTCGAGGATCCGTACGGGCCGCAGGACCCAGCTCGTCAGCCGCAGGGCCGCGCCGAAGGCCACCAGCATCGCGGCGGCGAGCCCGGCGCCGATGAGCAGCCACCCGCTCAGGATCCGGGACCGCATCTGCCCGGTCGGCGAGTCGGTGACCACGACGGCGACGACGTCTCCGTCCAGGACCACCGGGGAGGCGACGACGAGCCGGCCGTGGTGCTGCCAGGGCCACACCTGGGGCGGGTCGTGGCTGCGGCGGCCGGCGAGTGCCTCCTCGAAGGCGCGGCGGCCCTGCCCGGTCTCGGGGAGGTTCCACCAGCCGGGGGCCCTGGCCATGGCGTTGTCGTCGCGGAGGAAGACGCCGGCCCGGATCCCGTACAGCTCCTGATAGCGCGCCAGCTCGAACTGGAGGGTCTCCCGGCGCTCGTCGGTGCCCTCGGATCCCCTGGCCTCCGCGTCCTTGACGAACTGCGCGAGCGCCGCGAACCGCGCGGTGTCGTCGATCCGGTCGACGACGACGTGCTGCTGCTGGGCGGCCGCGAGGCTGACCGCGAGCGGGAAGCCGAGCGCGAGCAGCACGCCCGCCATCAGGATGACGAGCAGGGGGAGCAGCCGGGTGCGCACCGCGGGAGGCCGTCAGGGGGCGGAGGTCGGGGCGACGAGCCGGTAGCCGACGCCGCGGACCGTCTCGATGAGCGCGGGCATGCGCAGCTTGGAGCGGAGCGAGGCGACGTGCACTTCGAGCGTGCGGCCGGTCCCCTCCCAGCTGGTGCGCCAGACCTCGCTGATGATCTGCTCCCGGCGGAAGACGACACCGGGCCGCTGGGCGAGCAGCGCGAGCAGGTCGAACTCCTTGCGGGTGAGCGGTACGTCGACGCCGTCGACGGTGACGCGGCGGGTGGGCAGCTCGATGCCGACCGGGCCGAGGCGGACCACGGTGCCGGTGGCCTGGCCGGGGTCGTCGGCGCCCGCGGTGCGCCGGCTGACGGCGTGGATGCGGGCGAGCAGCTCGCCGGTGTCGTACGGCTTGACGACGTAGTCGTCGGCGCCCATGTTCAGCCCGTGGATCCGGGAGCGCACGTCGCCGCGCGCGGTCACCATGATCACCGGGGTGGCGGTGCGCTTGCGGATCTTGCCGCAGACCTCGTAGCCGTCCTGGTCGGGCAGGCCGAGGTCGAGGAGGATCACTCCGAAGGGCGGTGCGGAGGGCGGGGCTCCGGCGGGCAGCAGTGCCTGGAGCGCCTCTTCGCCGCTGCGGGCGTGCACCACCTGGAAGCCGTGGCGCGCGAGGATCGCGGACAGGGCCGCCGCGACGTGGTCGTCGTCCTCGACGAGCAGAAGTCTCACAGGGGTCCCCCTCTCCGGATGTGTTCTTGCTCCGGCCCTCACCTGGTCACGTAAGGGCCACCATGCATCCACGCTGATGAAGAGCCCCACGTCAAGGGGGTTCCGCTCCGGCGCGTCTTCCGTTATGCACCCGGTACGAGTACACGGCCCGCGTTCACACAGAGTGCCGGGCCGAGGCCGTATCGTTATGCTCAATTCTCGCTCAGATGTGATGACGCTGCGCTCACGGTCTCACTACTGTCCTTCCAACCGAGGAGGACGGAGCAAGAAGCCGATGAGCGGAGTATCAGTGGACAAGGGCACGAACGACGCGGCGCCTGTCGCCGACAGCCTGGTCGTACTGAGCAACGTCAACAAGCATTTCGGCGCGCTGCACGTGCTCCAGGACATCGATCTGAGCATCGCCCGCGGCGAGGTCGTGGTCGTGATCGGCCCGTCCGGATCCGGCAAGTCGACGTTGTGCCGAACCATCAACCGCCTGGAGACCATCGACTCCGGCACGATCACCATCGACGGCAAGGAACTGCCGTCCGAGGGACGTGAACTGGCCCGGCTGCGCGCCGACGTCGGCATGGTGTTCCAGTCGTTCAACCTCTTCGCACACAAGACCGTGCTGGAGAACGTCACGCTGGGTCAGCTCAAGGTCCGCAAGGCGGACGGTCCCGCGGCGATCGAGAAGGCCCGTGCCCTGCTCGACCGCGTGGGCGTGGGCAGCCAGGCGGACAAGTACCCCGCGCAGCTCTCGGGCGGCCAGCAGCAGCGCGTGGCGATCGCCCGCGCCCTGGCCATGGACCCGAAGGTGATGCTGTTCGACGAGCCCACCTCGGCGCTGGACCCGGAGATGATCAACGAGGTCCTGGAGGTCATGCAGCAGCTCGCCCGCGAGGGCATGACCATGGTCGTCGTCACCCACGAGATGGGATTCGCCCGGTCGGCGGCCAATCGGGTCGTCTTCATGGCCGACGGCAAGATCGTCGAAGAGGCCACGCCCGAGCAGTTCTTCAGCAACCCCCGCAGCGACCGTGCGAAGGACTTCCTTTCGAAGATCCTGCACCACTGACCGTTCCTTCTGGTACTGATCCGGTCAGCAGTATGCGCAACGTCAACAACGTCTCACCCGAGGGAAGTTCACCATGAAGGTTTCCAAGGCCGGCGCGGCGGCCGCCGCGGTCGTCGCCCTCGCCCTGACTGCCACCGCGTGTGGCAACGGCGACGACAAGGGCTCCGCGGGCGGCGACTCGGTCGTCGTCGGCATCAAGTTCGACCAGCCGGGCCTCGGCCTGAAGACGCCGGACGGCAAGTACACCGGCTTCGACGTCGACGTGGCGAACTACGTGGCCAAGGAGCTCGGCTACAAGAAGGTCGAGTTCAAGCAGGCCGTCTCGGCCGAGCGCGAGAACCTGATCAAGAACGGTGACGTCAAGTTCATCGTCGCGAGCTACTCGATCAACGACAAGCGCAAGGCGGAGGTCGACTTCGCGGGTCCGTACTTCCTGACCCACCAGGACCTGCTGGTCCGCGCCGACGACAACTCCATCACCAAGCCCGAGGACCTCAACAGCAAGAAGCTGTGCTCGGTCGCCGGCTCGACCTCGGCTCAGAACGTCAAGGAGAAGCTGGCCCCCAAGGCCGACCTGCAGCAGGTCGGCGGCTACTCCGAGTGCCTGACCGGTCTGGAGAACAAGTCCGTCGACGCCCTCACCACCGACGCCTCCATCCTGGCCGGCTACGCCGCCCAGCCCGCCCACCAGGGCAAGTTCAAGCTCGTGGGCCTGTCCATGAGCGACGAGAACTACGGCATCGGTCTGAAGAAGGGCGACAAGGAGCTCCAGACCAAGATCAACGCCGCCCTGAAGAAGATGGTCGACAGCGGTGAGTGGGAGAAGGCCGTGAAGGCCAACTTCGGCCCGGCGAACTACAAGAACGAGCCGGCCCCGAAGATCACCGAGGGCAGCTGACCGAAACGGTGCGGCGCGCCGCCGGCCTACCACCGGCGGTGCGCCGCACCGGCCATCCTGGGGAGAGCGCAGGGCAATCGTGTTCGACTTTCTAGACAATCCGCAGTACGACGTGCTCGGCGCCTTCTGGGTGACGGTGCAGCTCACCGTCTACTCGGCCATCGGCTCCCTGATCTGGGGCACGATCCTCGTCGGAATGCGGGTCAGCCCCGTTCCGCTGATGCGGAGCTTCGGCACCGGCTACGTCAACGTGGTGCGCAACACCCCGCTGACGCTGGTGATCGTTGCCTGCTCGCTGGGCCTGGGCTCGACCCTCGGCATCGAGCTCGGCGGCGACACCTTCGAGGAGAAGGGCTTCCGGCTCGCCGTCCTCGGCTTCATCGCGTACACCGGAACCTTCGTGTGCGAGGCGCTGCGCTCGGGCATCAACACCGTCCCGCAGGGCCAGGCCGAAGCCGCTCGTGCGCTGGGTCTGAACTTCTTCCAGGTGCTGACCCTCATCGTGCTGCCGCAGGCGTTCCGCGCGGTGGTCGCGCCGCTGGCGAACGTACTGATCGCCCTGACCAAGAACACCACGGTGGCGGCCGCGATCGGCGTCGCCGAGGCGGCCCTGCTGATGAAGGAAATGATCGAGAACGAGGCCGACGCGCTCTTCGCCGTCTTCGCCGTCTTCGCCTTCGGGTTCATCGTTCTCACCCTCCCGACCGGACTGATCCTCGGCTGGGTGGCCAAGCGAGTGGCGGTGAAGCGATGAGCTCCGTGCTGTACGACACGCCCGGGCCCAAGGCCCGGCGGCGCAACCTGATCACGGCGGTCGTGTTCGTCCTCGCCTGCGCGGCGGCACTGTGGTGGATTCTGTCCGTCATGGCGGACAAGGGCCAGCTGGACGCGGACAAGTGGAAGCCGTTCGTAGCGGACGGACAGATCTGGACGACGTACCTGCTGCCCGGCCTCGGCGAGACGCTCAAGGCCGCGGCGCTCGCGATCGTGATCGCCCTGCCGGTGGGTGCGCTTCTGGGCATCGGCCGGCTCTCCGACCACGCGTGGGTACGGGTCCCGGTCGGCGCGGTCGTCGAGTTCTTCCGGTCCATCCCCGTGCTGATGCTGATGATCTTCGGCAACCAGCTGTTCGTACAGTTCACGAACGTCAGCTCGGACGTCCGCCCGCTCTACGCGGTGGTCACCGGCCTCGTGCTCTACAACGCGTCGGTCATCGCCGAGATCGTCCGGGCCGGCATCCTGTCCCTCCCGAACGGGCAGACCGACGCGGCCAAGGCGATCGGCATGCGCAAGGGCCAGATCATGCAGTTCATCCTGCTCCCGCAGGCTGTGACCGCCATGCTCCCCGCGCTGGTCAGCCAGCTGGTCGTGATCCTCAAGGACACCGCACTCGGCGGCGCCGTCCTGGGCATCGGCGACCTGATGTCGCAGTACCGCACGATCCCGGCCAACTACGGCGCCAACACCATCGCCACGCTCGTGGTGATCGCGCTGATCTACATCGCGGTGAACTTCGTCCTCACGACCTTCGCCTCCTGGCTCGAGAAGCGGCTGCGCGCCTCGAAGAAGAGCACGGGCGCGGTCCTGCACCCGGAGGACGTCGAGGAGATGTCGGCGACCCCCGGTCCGGCCGGCCCCGCCTCCGGACCGGTCGACAAGGCCTGACCCGGACTCAGGATGCAGAAGTGACCCGTGTGGTGGGGGGGGGGGGGGGGGGGGGGGGCGACCGCGGGGGGGGGGCGCCCCCCCCCTGCCAACCGCCGGCGCCTCCCATCCCCCGCAGAAGCAAGAAATAGCGAGTCGGGAGTGCGTGTT
>NZ_JBVJWO010000021.1:0-41398 GCF_055602345.1 Streptomyces sp. NPDC037401 | reverse complement strand
CACCACACCCCGACCAACCCCCCCCCCCCCCACCCCCCCCCCACCCCCCCCCCCCCCCCCCCCCCCCCCCCCCCCCCCCCCCCCCCCCCCCCCCCCCCACGGCGTTTCCGAACCCCGCTGCGAAACGCGCTGTCGGGCCTCCGTCACTTGACGCAAGCACGCGCAGTGGGTTGCATACGTTCTGTGATCAATTACCGGACCGCCGGAGTCGTGCCATGGACCCGGTGATCGTCGTCGGCGCGGGGCCCGTCGGGCTTGCGCTCTCCCTTGCCCTCGCGGGGCAGGGGGTGCCCTCCGTGCTGCTCGACGAAGGCCCCGGCAAGGACGAACCGCGCCCCGCGCGCACCGTCGTACTGCACTCCGACACCGCCGCGATGGCCCAGCGTCTGGGCTGTGCGACCCTGCGCGATGAAGGCGCCCGCTGGGCGGCCTGGCGCACGCTGCGCCGCCGCCAGGAGCCGGTACGCACCGTCTTCGAGGACTCCGGGCCCGCCCGGACGGCACCCCTGCACGTGCCGCAGCACGCGCTGAGCCGCGGGCTGCGCGACGCCGCCACGGCCCACCCGCTGGTCCAGCTGGTCACCGACTGCAAACTGGACTCCCTGGAGCAGGACCCGCACGGCGTCACCGTGCACACCCGCGGCTCCGAGACCACCTGGTGGCGCGGGAGTTACCTGGTCGGCTGCGACGGCGCCCGGTCGACCGTGCGCAAGCTCCTCGAGATCCGCTTCCCCGGCCGCACCGCCGTCGAGCGGCACGCCGTGGCCGCCCTGCGCACCGAACTCCCCTGGCCCGGCGAGGGCGTACTGCACCGCATGCCGCCCTGGCTGGACGCCGGCGCCGCCGGCGAGGTCACCGCCCGGCCGCTGCCCGACGGCGTGTGGCGGCTGGACTGGCTGCTGCCCCCGCGCGGCGAGCTCGTCACCCCGGAGATGCTCGTGGGCTGGATCCGCGACACCCTCGCGGGCTGGTGCGGGGGCACCACTCCCCCGTACGACCTGCTCGACACCGGGGTGCACACCCTGCACCACCGGCTGGCCCGGCGCTGGCGCTCCGGACGGGCCTTCCTCGCCGGGGACGCGGCCCACCTGCTGGGCGCGCTCGGCACCCAGGGGGTCGAGGAGGGCCTGCGGGACGCGGAGAACCTCGCCTGGAAGCTCGCTCTCGCCTGGCACCACGGAGCCTCGAAGACCCTGCTCGACAGCTACCAGTCGGAGCGGCGCACGGCGGTGGCGGCCCGGCTGCGCGCCGCCGACCAGGCCCTGCCGCTGCTGCGCGGCGGCGGGGGCCTGCGCACGCTCCTGCCCGGGGCGGCCCGCAGCCACGACGCCCTGCTGACCGACGGCCACCTGGGACGCGGGCCGCTGGGCTCGGCACCGGGGTACGGCCGCTCCCAGCTCGCCCCGGCGCCCTCGGAGTCGGGTACGCCGACGGCCACCGAGCCCGGCGCCCCGGTGAGCGACGTACGGGTGACCGCGCCGGACGGGGCGACCGTACCGCTGCGCGACCTGCTGGGGCGCGGACGGCTGCTGGTGGTGCTGGTCGCGCCGGGAACCGGGGTGTGGGACCGACGGCACTGGCTCACGGCCGGGGTGATGCCGCGGCTCGCGGCGGCGGTCAGCGCCCTCCCGGTGCGGGCCGAACTGCTCGTCACCGAGGCGTACCCGGGGGCTGCGGCGCACACGGTGCTGCTGGTCCGCCCGGACGGGCACCTGGCCGCGGCGTTCGCGGGCGTGCGCCCGGCCGAGCTGTACACGGCGGCCGACGCACTGCGCGGCGGCCCTGTCGTTGCTGCGGGCACGAAGAGCACAGACGGCACGGACGGCACGGACGGCACGGACGGCACGGGAGCCGCGGCGGTCGCCGGCGGCCCGGGGCGCGAGGCGGCCGTGCCCGCGGCCGCCCCGGGCGCCTCGCCGTTCAACCCGCCCCAGCAGTGATCGATTGACCCTCGAGGCCGCTCGTGGTGTACTCCGGGACATGACCGGCAACGACGTACGCCTCTGGCGGAGGGTCCACATGGACCTGCTCCGCTTCGCGGGCTGCGTGTGTCGCCCGTCCTGCTGATTCGCCTTCCCTCGCGCGCCCCGCGCCGCCCGCCTCCGTGCCCGCGGCCCGCGCGCCCCCATGCGAACCCTCAGGACGGTCTTCTGTGTCTGCTTCCGCCCACGCCCCCTCGGCGCACGCCCCGCACGCCCCGGCACGCCCGCTGACGGGCCCCACCGCCGCCGAGCTGCTCGACTTCGCCCTGCGCACCGCCGCCGATCCCGAGCTGGTCGCAGCCCTGCCGCTGGATCCGGAGGGCCGTACGTGGGTACGACTCGACGGGCCGGGCGGCAGCGAGGCCTGGCTGATCGGCTGGCCGCCGGGCACCGGGACCGGCTGGCACGACCACGCCGAGTCGCGCGGCGCCTTCGCGACCGCCACGGGCCGTCTCACCGAGCACTCCCTCGCCGCCCGGCTGCCCTCCGAGGGGTGGCGGAGCCTGGAGCTGGCCGGGGACGTGGACCGCAGCCGCACGCTGAGCGCGGGATCCGGGCGGGCCTTCCGCGAGTTCCACGTGCACGAGGTGTTCAACGGGTCCGAGACCGAGCACGCGGTCTCGGTGCACGCGTACTACCCGCCGCTGCCCCTCATCCGCCGCTACAGCCGCACCGGAAGCGTGCTGCGGCTGGAGCACGTCGAGCGCCCGGCGGACTGGCAGTGAGCGCGGCCACGCCCGGGCCGACCGGGATCGACGCGCTCCTGGAGCAGGTGCGGGCCGGATACGAGCGGATCGGGGCGCGGGAGGCGTACGCGGCCTGGCAGGCCGGTGCGCTGCTCGTCGACACCCGCTACCAGGCCCTGCGGGAGCGGGACGGGACCGTGCCGGGGGCGCTGGTGATCGAGCGCAACGAGCTGGAATGGCGGCTCGACCCGCAGGGCAGCCACCGGACGCCCGAGGCCACCGGGCACGGCCTGCGGATCGTGGTGTTCTGCAACGAGGGCTACGCCTCCAGCCTCGCCGTGGCCTCCCTGCACCAGCTGGGCCTGCACCGGGCCACCGACCTGGTCGGCGGCTTCCAGGCGTGGAAGGCGGCCGGCCTCCCGGTGACCGGCGCCTGAACAGGCACCTGAACCGGCACCTGAACCGGCACCTGAACGGCCTCTGGACAGGAACCCGAACGGGCCCCTGAACACGCGGCAGAACCGGCCGCTGCCCGGACGCGGGGACCCCGGGCGGTCCCCGCGTCCGGACGGTCAGTGGGCGGCGGTGGCGACGTCGACCGGCCGGGTCCGGAGGGCCGCCCGGCCCGGCAGGGCGGTCGCGGCGAGCGCCGGCAGCGCGGCCGCGCCGAGGACGGTTGCGTAGGCGAGGGGCACGATCGCGGGCGCCGCGCCGCCGGTCATGCCGACACTGAAGGCCGTCAGCACCGCCAGGGCGATGCCCGATCCGAGGACCGCCCCGATCAGGAGCACCGACAGCGCCTCCAGGCGCAGCATCCGGAGCACCTGGCGGCGGGTTGCCCCGGCGAGGCGGAGCAGCCCGAACTCGCGGATCCGCTCGGCGGTGGACATCGCCAGGGTGTTGACCACGGCGACGGCGGTGAAGACGAGGACCAGGCCCATGGCGAGCAGGTTGAGCTCGGCACTCGCCCGCTGCCGCTCTGCGCGCACCGTGTCGGCCTCCGATGCGGAGAGGACCGTGGCGCCCGGGAACTCCGCGACCGCGGCGGCCAGTCGGGCGCGCCCGGTGCCCGGCTCGGCGGCGATCAGCACGCTGCGGGCGAGCGGATTGTCGACATGGGCGGCGACCAGGCCGTGGGCGAGGGTCAGGTCTCCGAAGCCGAGCCCGCGGGCGTAGACGGCCGAGACGGTGAGGGTGACGGGGGTCCCGTCGCCGAGAGTGAGCTTCAGGGGGCTACCGGGTCCCACGCCCAGCCGGTCGGCGGCCAGTTCGCTGACCGCGGCGCTGCCCGTGCCGAACCCGTCGAGGCTGCCGCGGGTGACGTCCGGGTTCCAGGTGCGGGCGAGTCCGGTGGGCGTGACGCCCTGGGCGGCGTACTTGTCGAGGCCTACCCGGACGGTGGTGGGAACGATCTCGGTGGCGGCGGTGACTCCCGGCGTACGGCGGATCTTCTCGGCGGCGCCGGGGGTGACGCCGGGGCCCTGCGAGGCGAGCACCCAGTCGGCGCGGATGCCGTCGCGGGCCTGGGCGCGGGCGGCATGGCCGAGGGTGGGCTGCACGAAGAGGACCGTGCACGTCATGCCGACGAGCAGGGCGAGCGGGGTGACGGCGGATGCCATGCGGGTGGCGTTGCCGCGCAGATTGGCGGTGGCCAGGCGGCCGTTGGCACCGGCGATCCGCAACGGGCCGCCGAGCAGCGCGGCGGCGGCGCGCACCAGCAGCGGGCCGAGCAGGGCGACCGCGCCGGCCAGGACCACGACGGCCAGGAAGGTGACCGGGGTGGAGGCGGGCTCGGTGCGCAGGGTGCTGAGGACGGCGACGAGGACGGCTCCGCCGGCGAGCAGCAGGGCTCCGGCGGCAGTCCGGGACCAGCCCGGCCGGCTGGGCTCGACGGCGGCTTCGGCGAGGGCTTCGGCCGGGCGGATCCTGGTGAGGCGGCGGGCGGCGATCCGGGCGGCGGCCCACGCGCCGAGCAGGGTGGCGGCGACGGCGGCGAGCATCGGGAAGATCCCGGCGGTGCGCTCCAGGGTGGCGGGGACGGCGCCGCTCTCGACGAACCGGCCGTGCAGCCAGGCCCCGAGGGGCAGGCCGGCCAGGGCGCCGAGCACTCCTGCGGCCAGGCCCACGATCATCGCCTCGCGGGCGAGGAGGCGGCGGACCTGCCGCGGGGTGGCGGCGATGGCGCGCAGCAGGGCGAGTTCGCGGTGGCGCTGACGGACGGAGAGGGCGAAGGTGCCGGAGACGACGAGGACCGATACGAGGAGGGCCGTGCCTCCCATCGCGCCGCCCATGGAGACGAGCGCGGTGCGGGCGCCGGCCGCGTCGAGGAACTCGACCGCGCCGCGCTCGTCGCCGCTGCTGATCCGGGCGCCGGTGCCGCGGAGCGCGTCGGCGAGTGCGGTGCGCAGCTCGCCGGTGCCGACTCCCGGCCGGGGCAGGACGCCGATGGCCGTGACCTGCCCCTGGCGGCCGGCCAGCCGCCGGGCCTCGGCGGCGGAGAAGAAGAGGGAGGTCTGGTGGGCGAGCGTGCCGTCCGCGGTCCGGGCGATGCCGGTGATCGTGTACGTCCGGGGCTCCGAGGTCGCCTGGACGGCGAGCCGGGATCCGGGGCGGAGTCCGGCACGGGCGGCCAGGTCGCGGTCGACGACGATCTCGCCCCCGGTCCGGGGCGCGCGCCCCGCGGCGAGGGTGAACGGGGTCAGCGCGGCGGACTCCCAGGCGTGGCCGTAGGAGCGCTTGCCGGAGTCGGGGCCGGCGGAGGGGCCGACGGAGGGATCGGCGCCGCGGCCGGTCAGCGGCACTGCCGGGAAGGTGAGTTCGGGCACGGCCTGCGCCACTGCGGGCACCGTCCGGACCGTTGCCAGGGTTCCGGCCGGCAGCCAGGCCCGCTCTGCGAGGGGCTTGGCCTTGTGCTTGACCTTGGTCTTGCCCTTCTTCTCCTTGACCGTGGTCCGGTGGACGTTCTGGTCGGCGGAGACGATCACCGGGGCGCCGGCGTAGCGCTCGGTGCCGATCGTCCCGCGCAGTCCGGTTTCCAGCAGGGTGCCGCAGGCCGTGACCAGGGCCGCCGCACGCATGAGGGCGACGAAGGCGCCGAGGAAGCCTGCTTTGCGGTGCCGGACGGTCTGGAGTGCGTAGCGCAGCATCATGACCGCAACGATGCTGGCCGGCACCGCCCCGGCACATTGGCGTGACCCGCCGTGTGGCCACGGGGGGTACCCCCACCCCGGCCGGGGGCGGCCTCCCCCTGCCGGAAGGGCTCGAGGCTCTGGAAGGGTTCAGAAGGGTTCGTATCCCGGGCCGTCGAGGTCGTACACGTCCTCGGCGGACTCGCCTTCGTATTCCAGGGCGCTGCGGACGACCCGCAGGGCCATGCCCTCGGGGTAGCCCTTGCGGGCGAGCATGCCTGCGAGGCGGCGGATCCGCTTGTCGCGGTCCAGGCCGCGGGTGGCGCGGAGCTTGCGCTCCACGAGCTCCCGGGCCGTGTGCTCTTCCTGTTCGGAGTCGAGCTGCCCCATCGCGTCGTCGATCAGTGCCGGGGCGACTCCCTTGGTGCGCAGTTCGCGGGCGAGTGCCCGGCGGGCGAGCCCGCGGCTGTGGTGCCGGGACTCCACCCACGCGCCCGCGAAGGCGGCGTCGTCGATGAGGCCGACCTCCTCGAATCGGGAGAGGACTTCATCGGACACGTCCTCGGGGATGCCCCGCTTGTGCAGGGCGTCCGCGAGCTGGCGCCGCGTGCGCGGGGTCCCGGTGAGCAGGCGCAGGCAGATGGCCCGCGCCTGCTCCTCGGGACTCTGCGGGGGCAGTTCCCGCTCGGCCCTCGACGAGCCGGAACCGCCCTCTTCCGCACGCTCCACGGTCAGCTCTTGGCCGTGGTGGCCGTCCCGGCCTTGGCCGTCTTGGCCTTGGACGCCGGGGCGGGCACGGTCTTGGCCGCGTCCTCGGCGGGGGCACCCGCCGCGTCGGGACCGGGCTCGGCGTCGGGGGCCTTGCGGACACCCACGCCCAGCTTCTCCTTGATCTTCTTCTCGATCTCGTTGGCGAGGTCGGGGTTGTCCTTGAGGAAGTTGCGGGCGTTCTCCTTGCCCTGGCCGAGCTGGTCGCCCTCGTACGTGTACCAGGCGCCGGCCTTGCGCACGAAGCCGTGCTCCACGCCCATGTCGATCAGGCCGCCCTCGCGGCTGATGCCCTGGCCGTAGAGGATGTCGAACTCGGCCTGCTTGAAGGGCGGCGCGACCTTGTTCTTGACGACCTTCACGCGGGTGCGGTTGCCGACCGCGTCGGTGCCGTCCTTGAGGGTCTCGATGCGGCGGATGTCCAGACGCACGGAGGCGTAGAACTTCAGCGCCCGGCCACCGGTGGTGGTCTCCGGGGAGCCGAACATCACACCGATCTTCTCGCGGAGCTGGTTGATGAAGATCGCGGTGGTCTTGGACTGGTTGAGCGCGCTGGTGATCTTCCGGAGCGCCTGGCTCATCAGACGGGCCTGGAGGCCGACGTGGGAGTCGCCCATCTCGCCCTCGATCTCGGCACGGGGCACGAGCGCCGCGACGGAGTCGATCACGATGAGGTCGAGGGCGCCGGAGCGGACGAGCATGTCGACGATTTCGAGCGCCTGCTCGCCGGTGTCCGGCTGGGACAGGATGAGGTTGTCCGTGTCGACGCCGAGGGCCTTGGCGTACTCGGGGTCGAGCGCGTGCTCGGCGTCGACGAAGGCGACGGTGCCGCCGGCCTTCTGCGCGTTGGCCACGGCGTGCAGGGTCAGCGTGGTCTTGCCGGAGGATTCCGGTCCGTACACCTCCACGACGCGGCCGCGCGGGAGGCCGCCGACGCCGAGGGCGATGTCCAGAGCGGTCGACCCGGTGGGGATGACCTCGATGGGGTCGTTCGGCCGGTCGCCGAGGCGCATCACTGCGCCCTTGCCGAATTGTCGTTCAATCTGTGCGAGCGCGGCGTCGAGCGCCTTCTCGCGGTCGGTGCCTGCCATGGGTTCCACCCGGGATGCTTGAGTCGATCGCTTCACGTGAAAGACGCTAACGCCTGCCACTGACAATGCGCCTCCACGCCCTTTTCGGCTGTGGATAACTCATCAGAATGGATGTTCGATTTCCGTGTCAAGCGCGCCACGCGCGTGTCAGTTGGGGCAGGTCGTGTCCCTGCCGGGGCGCGCGCCTGTGACGAGGAACTCCGTGACCGTCCGGTCGCCGCACGCGTTGCCGTTGCCCAGATAGACGCCGTGGCCGCCCTGCTCGACGGTGACCAGGCGGGCGCGGTCGCCCAGGGCCGCGCGCATCTTGAGGGCTCCGGAGTGGGGGGTCGCCGGGTCCCGGCGGCTCTGGACCATCAGGATGTTGGAGGGTCCCTCGGGGGTGATCCGGACGGGCTTCTGCGCGGGCCGGTCCTTCCAGAAGGAGCAGGGCAGGACGTTCACCGGCATGCCGGCGGTCAGCGGGTGCGCGGCGCGGTCCGCCGCGACCGCACGCCGGGTCGCGGCCGCGGACGTCCGCGGCCAGGCGACGTCGTTGCAGATGACGCCGACCATGATCGCGGCGCCTTCGTCGGAGATCGGCCGCGCGAGCTCGGCCGGCAGGTCCGGCGTCCGCGCCGGGTCCTGGGCCGCCTTGACCAGGCGGGCGAAGGGGGCGAAGGCGGCGTCGGAGTAGAGCGCGTTCTGCAGGTTCTGGCGCAGGCCGTTCCCGGTCAGGGGCACGCCGGGGGTCGTCGACTCCTTCGGCGTCCGGTCGAGCGCGGCGGCGAGCGCGAGGACCAGGGGGCGTACGTCCTGCGCCCGCGCGGCCAGCCGCAGCCCGTCCCGCTCCCGGTCGGGGTGGGCGGCCCAGGCGGCGAAGTCGGGGAAGCGGTCGTCCGCGCCCCGTGACATGTTCGCGAGCCAGCCCCGGGCGACGCGCTCCGGGTCGGGGTCGCCGCTGCTGTCGAGGACCCAGCGGTCGGTGCGCTGCGGGTACTGCTGGGCGTAGGCGGCGCCGACGTACGCACCGTAGGAGACCCCCCAGGCGGAGAGCTTCTCCTCGCCGAGGGCAGCCCGGAAGCGGTCGGTGTCGCGGACCTGGTTGGCGGTGGTGAAGCTGCGCAGCTCGGGTCCGCCGTTGCGGTGGCAGGCCTCGGCGATGCGCCGGGAGCGGGCCGCGTTCTCCGCGGCCCCTCCGTCCGCGCCGGGCCAGGACCGCAGGGTGGTCAGGTACCGGTCGGCGGGGTCGAGGCCGCAGCTCGCGGTGGTGCTGCCGCCGACCCCGCGCGGGTCGAGGGCAACGAGGTCGTACGCGCCGCCGGTCGCGCGCCGCAGCGCCGCGCCCTTCGCGGTGAGCCGCTGGACGCCTGATCCGCCCGGTCCGCCGGGGATCACGATGAGGGTGCCGCGCCGGGCTTCGGGCCGGTCGCCGGGGACGCGGCTGACGGCGATGTCGACCTGCCGGCCGTGCGGGTCGGCGTAGTCGAGCGGTACGGAGAGCGTGGCGCACTGCTGACCGGTGGGTCCGTCGGGCTTGGTGCAGTCGCGCCAGGCGAGCGCGGGGGTGCCGGCCGTGGTCGGGGTGCCGGCCGTGGCCGGGGGCCCGGTCCGGGCGGTGGCCGGGGCGGCCGTCAGTGCGGAGGCCGCCGCGGCGGCGGAGACGGCGAGGAGCAGGAACTTCTTCGTCGGTGTCGTCATGCCGCAAGCCTTGTCGGTGACACGTCACGGACCCATCCTGCGGGCCCGCCGGATCCGCGTGGGGGTAGCCCCCGCGCGGCGCCTGCGGCCCGCCCCCCGCGCCGTGCGCGCGGATCCGGACGGACCCACGATGGAAGGGTCCCGTCCGCCCAGGGGGGCCATCGGAGCCCGATCATGACCATTACCAAGGCCGGCCAGGACGTGACCGTGCTCGGGGACTGCCTCGAGGTGCCCGGGATAGGCTTCCTGCCCGTCAACGCCTTCGTCCTGCACGCCGCCGAACCGGTGGTGGTGGACACCGGGCTCGGCCTGCCCGACCGGGACTTCCTGGAGGCGCTCGGCTCGGCCGTCGACCCCGCGGACGTGCGGTGGATCTGGCTGACCCACCCGGACCGGGACCACACCGGCGGCCTGTTCGCCCTGCTCGAGGCCGCGCCGCAGGCCCGCGTGGTGACCACGTTCATCGGCGCGGGGATCATGTCCACCGAGCGTCCGCTGCCCATGGACCGGATCTTCCTGCTCAATCCGGGGCAGTCCCTCGACGTGGGCGACCGCACGCTCGCCGCCTTCCGGCCGCCGCTCTTCGACAATCCGGCGACCGTGGGCTTCTACGACGGCCGGTCGGGCACCTGCTTCAGCTCCGACTGCTTCGGCGGCCCGATGCCGAGCGCGGACATGGCCGACGGCGGCGAGGCGGCCGCACTCGGCGCCGCGGACCTCCGGGCGGCGCAGCTGCTGTGGGCCGCGGTGGACAGCCCCTGGGTGCACAACGTCGACCAGTCCAAGTACCTGGCCACGGTCCGGCCGCTCCAGGAGATGGACGCCGAGCGGGTGCTGAGCACGCACCTGCCCCCTGCGGCCGGGATCACCGCCCGGATGATCGAGACGCTGAGCGGGGCGCCGGACGCGGACCCGTTCACCGGGCCGGACCAGCAGGCGATGGAGCAGATGCTGGCGGGCTTCGAACCGGGAGGGGTGGCGGACCGGTCCCCGGGGAGCCGGCCCTGAAAGGCCCCCACAGGCTCTGCCGGACTCCGCCACACACCCTTCGAGTGTCAACCGATGGTTGACACCCCTCCGACTGTCAACCTAGGGTTGCCTCATGACGAACCCTTCCGTGGAACCCGTTCGCATGACCAATCCGGTACGCCTCGACGACCTCATCGAGGCCATCAAGCAGGCCCACACCGACGCCCTGGAGCAGCTCAGCGGGGCCGTCGTCGCCGCCGAGCACCTGGGCGACGTGGCCGACCACCTGATCGGGCACTTCGTCGACCAGGCCCGCCGCTCCGGGGCCTCGTGGACCGACATCGGCAGGAGCATGGGCGTCACCCGGCAGGCCGCCCAGAAGCGCTTCGTCCCCAAGGGCGACGGCGACCTCGACCCGAGCCAGGGCTTCGGCCGGTTCACCGACCGCGCCCGCAACGCCGTCGTCAGCGCGCAGAACGAAGCCCGTGCGGCCGGCAACACCGAGATCCGCCCCGAGCACCTGGTCCTCGGTCTGCTCGCCGAGCCCGAGGGCTTCGCCGCGATGGCCCTGCGCGCCCAGGGCGTGTCCCTGGACGACGTACGCACCGCCGCGTCCGCCGCCCTGCCGGCGCCGGCCGAGACCGTCCCGGACCTGATCCCCTTCGACGCCGGCGGCAAGAAGGCGCTGGAGCTGACGTTCCGCGAGGCCCTGCGCCTGGGCCACAACTACGTCGGCACCGAGCACGTCCTGCTCGCGCTCCTCGAACTGGAAGACGGCAAGGGCGTGCTCGGCGGCCTCGGCGTGGACAAGGCCGCCGTCGAGACGACCGTCACCGAAGCCGTGGCCGCCGTACTCGACGCACCCGCCGGCGGCTAGGGACCGCAGCGGCGGCCACGACCTCGTACCGCTTGACGTACGCCCCCAGGAACGCCTGCAGCGTGGCGACGACCGGGATCGCGATGAGCGCCCCGACCGCGCCGAGCAGTGCGGTGCCCGCGATGACCGACCCGAAGGCCACGGCCGGATGGATGTCCACGGTCTTCGAGGTCAGCTTGGGCTGGAGGACGTAGTTCTCGAACTGCTGGTAGACCACCACGAATCCGAGGACGTAGAGCGCGTACCAGGGGTTGACCGTGAAGGCGATCAGCATCGGCAGCGCGCCCGCCAGATAGGTGCCGATGGTCGGGATGAACTGGGATACCAGGCCGACCCACACCGCGAGCGCGGGCGCGTACGGCACCCCGAGCACGGCCAGCAGGACGTAGTGCGCGGCGCCCGAGATCAGGGCCATCAGCCCGCGCGAGTAGAGGTAGCCCCCGGTCTTGGTGACCGCGATGTCCCAGGCCCGCAGTACTTCGGCCTGCTTGGCGGGCGGCAGTACGGAGCACAGCGCGCGCCGCAGGCGGGGCCCGTCCGCGGCGAAGTAGAAGGAGAACAGCGCGATCGTCAGCAGCTTGAAGAGTCCGCCGAGGACGGTGGTGGACACGTCGAGCACGCCGCTCGCGCTGTTCTGCACGTACTTCTGGAGCCAGTCGGAGCGCAGCAGACTGTCCTGGATCTCCAGGCGCGACAGCTCGGTGTGGAAGGTGGAGTTGATCCACTTGATCACCGAGTCGAAGTAGGCAGGCAGGTCCGCGACCATCTCGACGATCTGACCGGCGAGCATCGAGCCGAGCAGGAAGACGAATCCGCAGGCGGCGATCATCACCCCGAGGAAGACGAGGAAGGTCGCGAGCCCGCGGCGCATGCCGCGGGCCGCCATGCGCGCGACGGCCGGTTCGATCGCCAGGGCCAGGAACAGCGCGATCAGGATGTTGACGAGCAGGCCGAGCAGCTGGTGGAAGGCCCAGCTGCCGAGCTGGAAGCAGGCGTAGAGGGCGAGGACGAGCACCGCGGCCCGGGGCAGCCAGCGCGGCATCCGCGCCGGGCCTGCGGGCGGTGCGGCCGGAGGTCCTGCCGGGGGCCCGGCCGGCGGTGGCGCTCCGGCTCCCTGCGGTGGCGCTCCCGGTCCCGGCAGCGGTGCCCCGGCCCCGGCGCCCGCCGTGGGATCCGGGTCCGCCGTCGCGGCGGCCTCCGCGGCCGGCTGGTGGTCGGGCTGATCGGTCTCATGCGTCGCTGCCACGCGGCCCAGTCTTCCGTACGCACCCCTCGAACATCCGTCGCCCGCCTGACATCCGGCTGACATCGGCGCTCCGGCAGCCGAGAGCCGTCCGACGGCGGTGCTCCGCCGCCGTCAGCGCCGCTCGCCCGGCACGTCCATCGCCGTGCACACCGCGCGCCACACGTCCCGGGCCTCCCAGCCCGCGTCGAGGGCCTCGCGCACGGTGCGCCCGCCGAGTTCGGCCATCACGTGGTCGCGCGCGAAGGAGTCCGCGTACGCGGCGCCGAAGTGGTCGGCCATCCGCTCCCAGAAAATCGTCAACCGCATGCAACCAGTATCCCGCCCCGGAGAGTGGCCCCGGCCCGTTCCCCCCGCCGCGCACCCCGCACCGCCCTACGGTTTCGACCATGGCTGGAGACGAGGCATCACCGCTGGCCCGCGCCGAACAGTTCATCTGGCTCACCGCCCGGGTGCTGGAACAGCGCCGGTTCGCCTTCCACTTCCTCGGCGGCGGGCCCGACCCGGTCGACGCCGCCCTGGGCGCGTACCTCAACGGCGACGGCGGCTACGGGCACGCGCTCGATCCGGACCTGCGCGGACCGGCCAGCCAGCCCCTGCACACCGCGCACGCGCTGCGGGTGCTCGACAGCCTGGGCCGGTGCGCGGGGCAGCGCATCGAGCGGCTGTGCCGCCACCTGACCGAGGTGTCCACGCCGGAGGGCGCACTGCCGCTGCTGTGCCCGGCCCCGCGGGTGCTTCCCGCGCCGTTCCACCCCGTACTCGACGACGCGCCGGGCGAGCTGCTCACGACGGGCCCGGTGGTCGGGGTGCTGCAGCGCAACCGCGTGTGGCACGCGTGGCTGTTCCGGGCCACCGAGTGGTGCTGGGAGCGGATCGAGACCCTGCGGCACGGGCACCCGTACGAGATCCAGGCAGCCGTCGCCTTCCTGGAGGGCGTGCCCGACCGGTCCCGCGCGCTGGCCGCGGCCGACCGGCTCGGGCGGCTGGTGCGCGAGCGCGGCCTGGTCGTCCTCGATCCGTGCCGACGGGAGGACTACCCGCCGGCTCCCGGCTGCGCGCCCGGTGAGCAGCTCTTCCCGCACGATCTCGCGCGGCGGCCCGAGTCCCCGGCCCGCGGCTGGTTCACGGACGAGGAGCTGAGCCGCTCGCTGGACTACCTGGTGTCGGAGCAGCAGGAGGACGGCGGCTGGCCGGTGCACCGCCGCGCCTGGGCCCCGGGCAGCGCGCTGGAGCGCCGTCCGATCGCGACGATCGAGGCGCTGCTGACGCTGCGCGCGTACGGCCGGGTGCCGGGCGTCAGCCGCCCACAGCCCGCACGCCCGCGGTGACGACCACGGCCGCCCCGACGACGACGAGGAACGGCGCCCTCAGCAGCAGCGCGGCACCGGCGGCGGCCAGCCCCGCGGCGCGGGCGTCCAGGGCGAGGGCCTGGCCGGAGCTGAAGGTCTGCTGGGCGGTCAGCGCCGCGAGCAGGGCCACGGGCAGCAGGGCGGCCAGCCGCTGCACGACCGGCCGCTCCAGGGCACCGGCCGGGACGAGCAGTCCGGCGAGCTTGAGGAGGTAGCAGCCGGCCGCCGTGGCGGCGATGGCGATCCAGACGGTCATGAGCGGGTTCCCTTCCGGCCGGCGCGGCTGCCGGGGCTGCGGGGGCTGCGGCCCTTGAGGAAGAGGACCGCGGGGGCCGCGAGGGCGGCGACGAGCACCGGCAGGCCCGCCGGCAGGAAGGGCAGCAGCCCGAGGCCGAGGACGAGCGCGAGGACGGCCACGGCCCGTTCCGTGGCCGTGCGCAGCATGGGGGCGAGCAGGGCCAGGAAGACGGCGGGTCCGGCGGCGTCGAGGCCCCAGCGGTTGGTGTCGCCGATGGCCTCGGCGCCCAGGGCGCCGAGCAGGGTGGTGAGGTTCCACAGCACGTACAGGCTGAGCCCCGTGACCGTGAAGCCGAGGCGGGCGTGGGCCCGGCTCTTCTGGGCCAGGGACACGGCCGCGGTCTCGTCGATCACCCAGTGCGCGGCGAGGGGGCGGACGGCCCCGGGCAGGGCGAGCAGCTGGGACAGCCGCAGGCCGTAGAAGGCGTTGCGGGTGCCGAGGAAGAAGGCTCCGGCGGCCGCGGTGAACGGGTTCCCGCCGGCCGCCAGCGCGCCGACCAGCGCGAACTGCGAGGCGCCGGTGAAGACGAGCAGGCTCAGCGCACAGGCCTGGAGCACGGTGATGCCGGAGCCCGCGGCCGTGACGCCGAAGGCGAACCCGGACAGGCCGACGGCCACGCCCACGCCCAGTGCGTCCCGGATCACGGCGCGTCGGGCGCCCTCCCCCGCGGGCCCGTCGCCACCCGGCGCCGTGGCGCGGGGTTCTTCCCGGGGTGTTTCTCGTATCGCTGCGCCTGCTGTCCGGTCTCCCACGCCGCGAACGTACGGCGGCGGCCCCGGCTGCGTCTTGTACGTTCTTGCGCGACGGGCTCGGGGGACGTCGGCGGGCGACGGTCCTGCGGAACGTCCGTGCGCGTCGCCCCCGCGCGTTCCCGCCCGTTCCTGCACGCAGAATGGCCGTATGGGCGGCTCCACGCGCGGTTCCACGCGCGGCGACGGCGAATGGGCACGGCACTGGCAGTACGAGCAGCTGCCGGGGCTGGACCTGCTGCGCGCCCACTACGTCCGCCACACCTTCCCGCGGCACGCGCACGACGGGTACGTGATCGCGGCCGTCACCGGCGGGATCGAGGAGATCGGCCTGCCGGGCGGCACCGACCGGGCCGGTCCGGGCAGCGTGGTCCTGATCAACCCCGAGGTGCCGCACACCGCCCGCGCCGGGGCCCCCGAAGGCTGGGCGTACGCGACGCTCTACCCCGCGCGGAAGATCGTCACCGAGGTGGCCGCGGAGCTCTCCACGCTCTCCGGCACCCCCGGTTTCACGGAGACCACCGTGCCGGACCCGGAGACCGCCCGGCTGATCAGCGAAGTGCACCGGGCGGCCGAAGAGGGCAACGCCCTCGCCGCCGACAGTCTGCTGCGGGTCGTCGTGGCCCGGACGCTGCGCCGGTACGGCGGCCCGCTGCCGGCCCGCCCGGCGGCCGGGGCCGGAGCCGCGGCGGCGGCGCGCGCACGGGCCGTACTGGAGGAGCGGCTGACGGACCCGCCCTCGCTGGAGGCCCTGGCGGCCGAGCTGGGCACGAGCCCGTTCGCGCTGCTGCGGTCCTTCCGCGACGCGTACGGCATGCCGCCGCACACCTGGCTCACCGACGCCCGGGTGCGGCGGGCCGGGCGGATGCTGGCGGCGGGGGCGGCACCGGCGGAGGCGGCCGTGGCGGTCGGGTTCACGGACCAGCCGCACCTGAACCGGCACTTCACGCGGATCGTGGGGGTGCCTCCGGGGGCGTACCGGCGCGAGCGCCGCGGCCTGCGCGGCTGAGGCGGACCGGGCGGACACCGGCGGCGGGGGCGGGGTGCGGCCCGATGTCAGTGGGCGGGTGCACGATGGGGGGCATGGCCGGCAGCGCGCTCGACTCGTTCTCCCCCGCGACCCGATCCTGGTTCACGGGGGCCTTCCCGCTGCCCACGGCCGCCCAGGAGGGTGCCTGGCGGGCGATCGGCGAGGGCTCGGACGTCCTGGTGGTCGCGCCGACGGGCTCGGGCAAGACCCTGGCGGCCTTCCTCGCCGCGCTCGACCGGCTGGCGAGCGTACCGCCGCCCGCCGAGGCGAAGAAGCGCTGCCGGGTGCTGTACGTGTCGCCGCTCAAGGCCCTCGCGGTGGACGTGGAGCGCAATCTGCGCAGCCCGCTGACCGGGATCCGGCAGGAGTCCGTGCGGCTGGGGCTGGCGGAGCCGGACATCCGGGTGGGGATCCGATCCGGTGACACGCCGGCCGCCGAGCGGCGGGCCCTGTCCACCCGGCCGCCGGACATCCTGATCACCACGCCCGAGTCGCTGTTCCTGATGCTGACCTCGGCGGCGCGGGACGCGCTGGCGGGGATCGAGACGGTGATCCTGGACGAGGTGCACGCGGTCGCGGGGACCAAGCGCGGCGCGCATCTGGCGCTGTCCCTGGAGCGCCTGGACGAGCTGCTGCCGCGGCCTGCGCGCCGGATCGGGCTGTCCGCGACGGTCCGGCCGGTCGACGAGGTGGCCCGCTATCTTTCCCCGCAGCGCAAAGTGGAGATCGTCCAGCCGCCTTCGGGCAAGGAGTTCGACCTGTCGGTGGTCGTGCCGGTGCAGGACATGGGCGAGGTGTCGGTCCCCGCACCGAAGGCCGGGGGCGGCTCCCCGGACGACCGGGAGGGCGGCGACAAGCCGTCGATCTGGCCGCACGTGGAGGAGCGGATCGTCGATCTGGTCCAGGCCCACCGGTCGACCATCGTGTTCGCGAACTCCCGCCGCCTCGCGGAGCGGCTGTGCAACCGGCTGAACGAGATCGCCACCGAGCGCGCCCTCGGCAGCGCGCTGCCCGACGGGGCTCCGCCGGCGCAGATCATGGCCCAGTCTGGGGCGGCGAAGGGCGCGCCCGCGGTGCTGGCGCGCGCCCACCACGGTTCGGTCTCCAAGGAGCAGCGGGCCCTGGTGGAGGAGGACCTGAAGGCGGGCCGGCTGCCGGCCGTGGTCGCGACGTCCAGTCTGGAGCTGGGCATCGACATGGGGGCCGTTGACCTGGTGGTGCAGGTCGAGTCACCGCCGTCGGTGGCGTCCGGGCTCCAGCGGGTGGGTCGGGCGGGCCACCAGGTGGGCGCCGTCTCGACGGGCGTGGTGTTCCCCAAGTACCGGGGCGACCTGGTGCAGGCGGCGGTGGTCACCGAGCGGATGCGCAGCGGGTCCATCGAGTCGCTGCGCGTCCCGTCGAATCCGCTGGACGTGCTGGCCCAGCAGCTGGTCGCGATGACGGCGATGGACACCTGGCAGGCCGACGAGCTGCTGGCGCTGGTGCGGCGGGCCGCGCCGTTCGCGGCTCTGCCGGAGTCGGCGTTCACCGCGGTCCTGGACATGCTGGCCGGCCGCTATCCGTCGGACGCGTTCGCGGAGCTGCGGCCGCGGGTGGTGTGGGACCGGGTCGCGGGCACGGTCACGGGCCGGCCGGGTGCCCAGCGCCTCGCGGTCACCTCGGGCGGCACGATCCCGGACCGCGGGCTCTTCGGGGTGTTCCTGGCGGGCTCGACGGACTCCGACGGCGCCTCGGGGCGCAAGGGCGGCGGGCGGCGGGTCGGCGAGCTCGACGAGGAGATGGTCTACGAATCCCGCGTGGGCGACGTCTTCACCCTGGGCACCAGCTCCTGGCGGATCGAGGACATCACCCGGGACCGGGTCCTGGTCACCCCGGCGCCCGGCGTGCCGGGCCGGCTGCCGTTCTGGAAGGGCGACCAGCTGGGCCGTCCGCTGGAGCTGGGCCGGGCGGTCGGCGCGTTTCTGCGGGAGGTCGGCGGGCTCACGGACGAGGACGCCCGGCTGCGGCTGGTCGCGGCCGGGCTGGACGCGTGGGCGGCGGACAACGTCCTCGCGTATCTGGCGGAGCAGCGCGAGGCGTGCGGTCACGTGCCGGACGACCGGACCATCGTGGTCGAGCGGTTCCGCGACGAGCTGGGCGACTGGCGGGTGGTGGTCCACTCCCCCTTCGGGGCGCAGGTGCACGCCCCGTGGGCGCTGGCGCTGGGGGCCCGGCTCGCCGAGCGGTACGGCATGGACGCGCAGGTGATGCACGCGGACGACGGGATCGTGCTGCGGCTGCCGGATGCGGACCTGCTGGGGCTGGACCTCCTGGACCACGACCCGGCCGGAGTCGGCGTCGCGTCCTTCGAGTTCGACAGCGCGCAGGCACCGCTCGGCGCGGCCGACGTCACCTTCGACAAGGGCGACGTCGACCGGATCGTCACGGAGCAGGTCGGCGGCTCGGCGCTGTTCGCGTCGCGGTTCCGGGAGTGCGCGGCGCGGGCGCTGCTGCTGCCGCGCCGCAGTCCGGGCAAGCGCACCCCGCTGTGGCAGCAGCGCCAGCGGGCGGCCCAGCTGCTCCAGGTCGCGTCGGAGTTCGGTTCGTTCCCGATCGTGCTGGAGGCCGTACGCGAGTGCCTCCAGGACGTGTTCGACGTGCCGGGGCTCACGGAGCTGATGGGCGACATCGAGGCGCGCCGGGTCCGCCTCGTCGAAGTGACCACCCCGGAGCCCTCGCCGTTCGCCCGCTCGCTGCTCTTCGGGTACGTCGCGCAGTTCCTGTACGAAGGCGACTCCCCGCTGGCGGAGCGGCGGGCGGCGGCGCTCTCGCTCGACTCGAGGCTGCTGGCCGAGCTGCTCGGCCAGGCGGAGCTGCGGGAACTGCTGGACCCGGAGGTGCTGGCGGAGCTGGAGCGGGAGCTCCAGTGGCTGACGGAGGAGCGGCGGGCCAAGGACGCCGAGGGGGTGGCGGACCTGCTGCGGCTGCTGGGCCCGCTGACGGACGCCGAGCTGGCCGCGCGGGGCGCGGAGCCCGCCTGGGCGCAGGAGCTGTCGGCGGCCAGGCGGGCCATCGCGGTCCGGATCGCCGGTGAGGACCACTGGGCGGCGGTCGAGGACGCGGGCCGGCTGCGCGACGCGCTGGGCACCGCCCTGCCCGTGGGCGTGCCCGAGGCGTTCACGGAGCCGGTCAAGGATCCGCTGGGCGACCTCCTCGCCCGGTACGCCCGCACGCACGGCCCGTTCACTTCGGCCGCGGCCGCGGCACGGTTCGGCCTGGGCGTGGCGGTGACGGAGGGCACGCTGCACCGGCTCGCCGCCGTGGGCCGGGTGGTCCAGGGCGAGTTCCATCCCGCGGGCATCGGCCAGGAGTGGTGTGACGCGACGGTGCTGCGCCGCCTGCGCCGGCGTTCCCTGGCGGCGCTGCGGCAGGAGCTGGAACCCGTGCCGCCGGCCGCTCTGGCCACTTTCCTGCCGCAGTGGCAGCACCTGGGCGGTGCCCTGCGGGGGATCGACGGGCTGGCCCGTGCGATCGAGCAGCTCCAGGGTGCCCCGGTGCCTGCCTCCGCCCTGGAGAAGCTGGTCCTGCCGTCCCGCGTCAGCGGGTACTCCCCCGCTCTGCTGGACGAGCTGACGACGACGGGCGAAGTGGTGTGGGCGGGGGCCGGGGCGCTGCCCGGCAAGGACGGCTGGGTCTCCCTGTACCTCACGGACGCGGCCCCGCTGCTGCTCCCGCCGCCCCACCCGCTGGAGTTGTCCCCGCTGCACCAGGCGGTCCTGGACGCGCTGGCGGGCGGGTACGGCCTGTTCTTCCGGCAGATCGCGCAGCATGTCCGCTCCGTGGAGCCGGAGGTGACGGACCTCCAGCTGGCCGACGCGGTGTGGGACCTGGCATGGTCGGGCCGGCTGACCAACGACACCCTGGCGCCGCTGCGCTCCCTGCTCGGCTCGGGCCGCACCGCGGGCTCGACGGCCCACCGGGCCAAGCGGACGGTGCCGAGGGGCCGTTACGGCACGCTCAGCGCGACGGTGTCCCGCTCGGGCCCGCCGACGGTCGCGGGGCGCTGGGCCCTGCTGCCGACTGCCGAGGCGCGGACCACGCACCGGGCGCATGCCCTGGCCCGTACGCTGCTGGACCGGCACGGCGTGGTGACACGCGGGGCGGTCGCCGCGGAAGGCGTCGAGGGCGGCTTCTCGGCGGTCTACCGCGTCCTGTCGGCGTTCGAGGACAGCGGCCAGGCCCGCCGGGGTTATGTGGTCGAGGGCCTGGGAGCGGCCCAGTTCGCGATGGACGGCGCGGTCGACCGGCTGCGCGCGGCGGCCGCGGCCCGCGACCGGGGCGGTGCGGGCGCCGACCTGCAGGCCCTGGTGCTGGCGGCGGCGGACCCTGCCAATGCGTACGGCGCCGCGCTCGCCTGGCCGGATCCGCCGCAGGACGCGGGCCACAAGCCGGGCCGCAAGGCGGGGTCGCTGGTGGTGCTCGTCGACGGCGAGCTGACGCTCTATCTGGAGCGGGGCGGCAAGACGCTGTTGTGCTGGCCGGAATCGGACGATCCGCGGCTGCCCGCGGCCGCGGGCGGGCTCGCCGCGGCGGGTCGCGCGGGCATGCTGCCCACCCTCACGGTGGAGCGGATCAACGGCTCCGCGGCGCTGACCTCGCCGCTCGGCAAGGCCCTGGAGGCGGCGGGCTTCCATGCCACCCCCAGGGGGCTGCGGCTGCGCGGCTGATCAGCGCATGACCTTGATCCCGAAGTGCCCGCCGAGGGCGAACTGGATCGCGCTGTGCAGGTAGGAGTACATCTCCATGCCCCGCGCGGAGACGAGCGGCCCGAGGTCGAGCACGTCCTGCCAGCCGTAGGCCCGCAGCAGTGCGGTGACCTCCTGCTTGGCCTCGGCGTTCTCGCCGGCGATGAAGATCGTGTGGTCGCCGCCGGCCACACCCTGCGGGTTGACGACGGTCGACTGCTCCTGGGTGACGCCCGCCTTGACCACCCGCGCCTCGGGGAAGGCCCGCTGGATCTGCTCGCCGAGGCTGTCCGTGTCGACGGGGTCGAACTTCGGCATCACGCCCCAGGGCGTCGGCCAGGGGTGTTCGACCTCGGGGTTGTAGACGAACGGCACGGCGTAGTCCATGACCGTCTTGCCGGCCAGGTTCGCGGCGCCCGCGCTGGTGAGGGCCTTCACGGAGTTGATGCCGTCGGTGCCGTTGACGATCAGGTCGCCGGCCGCGGCGGCTTCGGCGAAGGTGGCGAGCCGGATGCCGGGATGCCGGGCGAGCCACTGGCCGTAGGGTTCGTTCCCCATCATGTCGGGCTCGGTGCGGGCCAGGGTGGCCTTCGGGTCGCGCGTTCCGACGACGACTTCGTGGCCGAGTTCGAGGAGCCGGACCGCGTGCTCGCGGCCTCCGCCACCGGTGCCCAGGACTGCGATCTTCATGCGGACGCTCCGTTCTCGCCGGCGTTCCGGCCGCTGTCGCCGCCGTCCTGGCCGCGATCGCACAGGAACCATTCATTGCCCCACGGATCCCGGACGACCGCGACCTTGACGGGTCCGGTCTGGCGTGCGGGCGCGGCGATCTCGCCGCCGTGCCGCTCGACCTCGGCGACCGTGGCCTCCATGTCCTCGGTGCCGAGGAACGGCACCGCCTTGCCCGTCCGCCAGAACCCCGACAGGTCCCCGGACTGCGGGTTGCCCTCCCACATCAGCCCGACCTGGCTGCCGCCCGCGCCGGTCCCCATGATCGGGTAGCCGGGAATGTCCACCTCCACGCTCCAGCCGAAGGTGTCGGTGTAGAAGCGGCGGGCTTCGTCGTGCGCCTCGCGCGGGACGGTGACGTCCACGAGGTTCAGGGGATGTGCGCTTGCCATGACGTTCCTCTTTCCATCCGGCCCCCCTGACTTCTCCACCACCTAACATTGGTACGGACGTCCGTACCAATAAAATTCTGTGGGAGAGTGTGCCCGGCAGGGAAGGAGCCCGACCACAGTGACCGAGAAAGCGCGCCGCACCCGGCGACACGACCCGAACCGCCGCGAGCGGATCGCCGAGGTGGCCGAAGAGCTGATCGCCGAGCGCGGCCTCGAGGGCCTGACCCACCGCGCGATCGCCGAGCGGGCCGACGTGTCCCTGAGCTCGACGACGTACCACTTCGCGGACCGCGAGGCGCTGGTCCACGCCGCCCTGGAGCGGGCCGCCGGACGCTTCGCCTCCTTCGTCCGCCAGTGGGCGCAGGACCACGCCGACGCCACCCGCGAAGAGATCACCGAAGCCCTGGCCGACAGCGTGATGCGCTGCCTCGGCGAGGGCCGGACCCAGGCCGTGGTCGAGTACGAGCTCCACGTCGCCGCGCTGCGCCGCCCCGAGCTCCGGTCGGCCGCGAGCCTGTCGGCCGAGGCGTCCGTGGAGGTCCTGACCCCGCTGCTCGGCCCGGTCGCCGCCGCGACGGTCCCCCCGCTGATGACGGGCCTGTGCCTGCACGCCATGACCGCACCCGCGCCACCCGCCCGGGAGGACGTACTCGCCGTCCTGCGCCAGGCCCTGGGCTGCGCCGGCTCCTGAGACCGCCCCGCCCCCGCCCCGCCCGCCCGCATCGTGCGGACAATGGACCCATGCCCGAAGGAGACAGCGTCTGGCGTGCGGCCGCCCGGCTGCACGCCGCCCTGGCGGGCCGCGTGCTGATCCGCAGCGACCTGCGGGTCCCCCGCCTGGCCACCGCCGACCTCACCGGCCGCGAGGTCCTGGACGTCACCCCGCGCGGCAAGCACCTGCTGACCCGCATCGAGGGCGGCCTCACCCTCCACAGCCACCTGCGCATGGACGGCGCCTGGCACGTCTACCCGTCCGGCGCCCACTGGCGCGGCGGCCCCGACCACCAGGTCCGGGCCGTCCTGGGCACCGCCGACGACACCGCGGTCGGCTACCGCCTGCCCGTCCTCGACCTGCTGCGCACCGCCGACGAGGACGGCGTCGTCGGCCATCTCGGCCCCGACCTCCTCGGGCCGGACTGGAACCCGGACGCGGCCGCCCGCAACCTGCTCGCCGCGCCCGGCCGGCCGCTCGGGGAAGCCCTCCTCGACCAGCGCAACCTGGCCGGCATCGGGAACATCTACAAGAGCGAGCTCTGCTTCCTCGCCGGGGTCACCCCGTGGACCCCGGTCGGCGGCCTCCCCGATCCCGCCTCCACCACCGTCCGCCTGGCCGCTGCCGCCCAGCGCCTGCTGGCCGCGAACACCGGACCGCCCGGCGCCGGGCACCACCGGCGCAACACCACCGGCAGCCGCCGCCCCGGCCAGGACCTCTTCGTCTACGGGCGCGAGCACCGCCCTTGCCTGCGCTGCGGCACCCCGGTCCGCAGCGCACAGCAGGACGACCGGCCGACGTACTGGTGCCCGCACTGCCAGTCGGGCCCCGCCGCATGACCACCCCGTGACCACCACGCGGCAGATCGCGCAGCCGCCGCGTAGTTGACGGTCCGTCAGAAACGGTCGTACCGTCCCGGCATGCCCACACCCATCGCCTCGTACGACCTCACCGGCCGCACCGCGCTGATCACCGGCGCCGCAGGCGGCATCGGACGGGCCACCGCCGTACTCCTCGCCGCGGCGGGCGCCGCCGTCCACTGCGCCGACCTGGACGAGAAGGGCCTCGACGAGACCGCCGGGCTGGTCCGCGCAGCCGGCGGCACCGCCGCCGTCCACCCCCTCGACGTCACCGACCGGACCCAGGTGAGGGCCGCGGTCGCCGCCGCCGGCCCCCTCGACATCACCGCCGCCATCGCCGGCATCATGCACACGAGCAGCGTCCTGGACACCCTGGACGAGGACCTCGACCGGGTCCTCGACGTCAATTTCAAGGGCGTGCTCCACGCCTGCCAGGAGTCGGCCCGCGCCATGACCGCGCCGGAAGCGGCCGGCCGCCCGCGCAGCATCATCACCATGGCCTCCGGCGCCGTGGACGCCGCCCAGCCCGGTCTGCTCTGCTACAGCGCCGCCAAGGCCGCGGTCGTCCAGCTCACCAAGACCCTCGCCACCGAGGTCGGCCCGCTCGGCATCCGCGTCAATGCCGTGGCCCCCGGCTGGATCCGCACACCGATGACCAGTCGCCACAGCCCCGAGGTCCAGCAGCAGACCGAGGCCGCAATGGTGCGCATGTCCCCGCTGCGCAGGGTGGGCGAGGCCGCCGACATCGCCCAGACGGTGCTGTTCCTCGCCTCGGACGCCTCGTCGTTCATGACCGGTCAGATCCTCCGCCCGAACGGCGGCGTCGCCATGCCCTGGTAGCGGCCGGGACGAGCACCCCGTCCCCGCGGCGCCGGGCCGCGGACACCCCCGCCGCCCGTGCCAGCGGCACGGAGTGGACCGGCAGCAGGCTCAGGCTCCACCCGCCCACCGCCACCGCACCCTCGACCACACCGGCCCGGCCGGGCACCAGGGTGAGCCGCAGCACCGCCCACCACCAGAGCACCCCGCCGGCCACCGCAGCGGCCACCCGAACGGGCGCCGGTAACCGCCACACGGCTGCCTCCTCCGGCCGGGGTAGGGACGCGCCCATCCTCCCGTACCCCCCGGCCGCCCGCATCCAGAACGGTCACGGACAGCACGAGGCCCTGGTCAGGCGCACACGCACCCGACCAGGGCCTCACCCACGCTTCACCTCAAGCGGCTACGACATCCACCGCTTCGGCCGGCGCCTTGATGGTCACCCGCTCCGTCGGAACGGTGACCGAAGTCACCGAGACCGAATTGAGCATCGGGCGGACCGGTACAGGCACCGGTTCGCTTGCCGCGGCCGACTGGGCCAGCTCGGCGAGCGAGAGTTCATCGCTGACTTCGCGCATCAGCTCGGACATCCGTACGTCCAGCGCGTCACAGATCGCGGAGAGCAGCTCGGAGGATGCCTCCTTCTGCCCCCGCTCCACCTCGGAGAGATAGCCGAGCGAAACTCGGGCGGACGAGGAGACTTCGCGCAGAGTACGGCCCTGGCGCTGGCGCTGCCGACGCAGCACGTCACCCAGCAGGCGACGGAGCAGAATCATCGGTGGCTCCCTCCTCTGACCGTGTAGCGGCATCCTTCACGCCCCACCGTACCGCCTCCCGCCGCGGCCGTGCGGGGAGCGATGTCGTGTTCACTCAGGGCTGTAAACATCAAGTCCCCCCGTTCTGTTTCCCACCCTGTGTCCGCGCCGTCGCGCGGAGTTCCCCCAGAAGCAGTTCGAGCACCCTCCGTACACTCTCCCTACGGATGTCCGAACGGCTGCCGTTCAACCACAATGCCGTGGATTTCCCGCCCCCGGGACCGGCCACGGCGACGAAGACCGTCCCCACCGGCTGCCCGTCCTGCGGGTCCGGCCCGGCCACGCCGGTGGTCGCGATCCCCCAGACCGCACCCAGCGCCTGCCGTACCCCGGCCGCCATCTCCGTCGCGACCTGCGCGTTCACCGCACCGTATGCGGCCAGTAGCGGGCCGTCGACGCCGAGCACCTGTTCCTTGAGCTCGGTGGCGTACGCGGTGACCGAGCCGCGGAAAGAACGCGAGGCCCCCGGAACCGAAGTCAACTCGGCCGCGACCAGTCCTCCAGTGAGCGATTCGGCGACGGCGAGGGTCTCCTCACGCTCCGCAAGCAGCCGGAGTACGTCCGCCGCGGTCCCGCCCGCACCGGCGACCTCACTGCCCCCAGCAGCACCTGTCATGACCGTTCTCGCCACTCAGTCCTGTCACTCGCTCCGGTCAGCCCCGCGCGGCGCGCTCCGCCGCCAGCCCTTCACGCCGCAGCACGACCGCCCGGCGTACGTAGTCCAGGCCCGTCAGCACCGTCAACGCGACGGCAACCGCCATCACCCAGAAGCGCAGCGTCGCCAGCGGACCGGTCAGAGCCAGAACGTACATGCCCACGGCCGTCCCCTGGGCCAGGGTTTTCATCTTTCCGCCGCGACTGGCCGAAATCACGCCGTATCTGATCACCCAGAAGCGCAGCAACGTAATGCCGAGCTCCCGCCCGAGGATCACCCCCGTGACCCACCAGGGCAGGTCCCCGAGCCAGGAAAGGCAGATCAGCGCCGCACCCATGATCGCCTTGTCCGCGATCGGGTCGGCGATCTTGCCGAAGTCCGTGACCAGGTTGTACGTCCGCGCCAGATGACCGTCGAACAGGTCGGTGATCATCGCGACGGCGAATGCGGCCCAGGCCAGCGACCGCCACGCCGGGTCGTACCCGCCCTCCGCGAGCAGCAGGAAGACGAATCCCGGCACGAGCAAGAGGCGGATCATCGTGAGGATGTTCGCGATGTTCCACAGGCTGGCCTGATTGACGGCCGCAGCCCCCAGCTTTCCGCCGGGGGCGGGCCGGCGTCCGGCGCCTCCCGCCGCTGATGCCGGGACTCCGGTCATCCGGCCGCCTCCTCAAGGTGCAGGGGTTCGGCGACCAGGTCCACGCCCAGACTGCCGACCACCTTTGCCATGACCATACGGCCCGGGACCAGGCCCTCGCTTGTCGTGAACACCACCTGGCCGTCCGTTTCGGGGGCCTGGTGCGCAGCGCGCCCGGTGGCCCCGTCCTCGTCGCCGGCCTCTTCGCCCACGGCCTCGACGAGCACCTCCAGGGTCTCGCCGATCCGCTCCTCGGCCCGCTGGGAGGTCAGCTCCTCGGCGAGCCGCTGCATGTGGGCGAGGCGCTCCGCGATGACGTCCTCGTCGAGCTTGTGGTCGTAACCGACCGCCTCCGTGCCGTCCTCGTCGGAGTAGCCGAAGACGCCGATCGCGTCGAGCCGCGCGTGGGTGAGGAAGCGCTCCAGCTCGGCGAAGTCCGCCTCGGTCTCCCCGGGGAAGCCCACGATGAAGTTGGACCGGACGCCGGCCTGCGGGGCCTTGGCGCGGATGGTGTCCAGCAGCTCCAGGAACCGGTCCGTGTCGCCGAAGCGCCGCATCGCCCGCAGCACGTCCGGGGCGGAGTGCTGGAACGACAGGTCGAAGTACGGCACGACCTTGGGCGTGGAGGTGAGCACGTCGATCAGGCCGGGGCGCATCTCGGCGGGCTGCAGGTAGCTCACGCGGACCCGCTCGATGCCGTCGACCTCGGCCAGCTCGGGCAGCAAGGTCTCCAGCAGCCGGATGTCGCCGAGGTCCTTGCCGTACGAGGTGTTGTTCTCGGAGACCAGCATGATCTCCTTCACGCCCTGCTCGGCCAGCCAGCGGGTCTCGCCGAGCACGTCGCTCGGGCGCCGCGAGATGAAGGAGCCGCGGAAGGACGGGATGGCGCAGAAGGAGCAGCGCCGGTCACAGCCGGACGCGAGCTTGACCGAGGCCACCGGGCTCGTGTCGAGGCGGCGGCGCAGGGGCGCGCGGGGACCCGAGGCCGGGGCGAGGCCGTCCGGCAGGTCCTCCGGAGGAGTGTCCTGGGCGTGGCCGGGGAGCGCCACCTCGGGGGCGTCCTGGCGCTCGGCCGGGCTGATCGGCAGCAGCTTGCGGCGGTCGCGCGGGGTGTGCGACGCGTGGATGCCGCCGTTCAGGATGGTCTGGAGGCGGTCGGAGATGTCGGCGTAGTCGTCGAAGCCGAGCACGCCGTCGGCCTCGGGCAGCGCCTCGGCGAGCTCCTTGCCGTAGCGCTCGGCCATGCAGCCGACCGCGACGACGGCCTGGGTCTTGCCGTGATCCTTGAGATCGTTGGCTTCCAGGAGGGCGTCTACGGAGTCCTTCTTCGCGGCTTCGACGAAGCCGCAGGTGTTGACGACGGCTACGTCCGCGTCGGCGGCGTCCTGGACGAGCTCCCAGCCATCCGCCGCCAAGCGGCCTGCGAGCTCCTCCGAGTCCACCTCGTTACGGGCGCAGCCAAGAGTGACAAGGGCGACGGTACGGCGTTCGGGCATGGACTCAAGAGTACTTCGTCCGGCAGCGGGCCCCCGCCGGGTGCCCCGGACCGGCGCGGAGCCCCGGGGTGCGGCGCCGCACCCCGGGGCTCCGGGCGGTGATCATGCAGGTCGGGCCGCAGGTGAGCCCTCGGGTCGGCCCGCGGGTCAGCCCTCCTGGAGCGGGGCCTCCTGCGGGTCGTCCTTGGTGTAGGTGAGCCGCTCGACCTGGCCCGGCTGGAACTCGTCCTTGATCTCCTTGCCGTTCACGAACAGCGTGACGGCGCCGGCGTCGCCGAGGACGAGGTCGACGGACTCCTTGTCCGTGAAGGTCTTGGAGTCGCCCTGGTTGAGCATGCCGTCGAAGAGCAGCCGGCCGTTGTGGTCCTTGGCGGAGATCCAGCTCTCGCCGTCCACCGCCGACAGCACGACGGTCACCAGGTCCTTGGGCGCGGCCGCGATGGCACTGTCCGAGGGCTCGGGTTCGGGCTTGGGCTGCGGGGCCGGCGGGACGGGCTTGGCCCCGCCACTCTGCTTGGGCGCCGGCTGCGGCGAGACGGAACCTTCCGCCACCGGCTTCTTCGCGGCGTCGTCGGATCCGTTGAACATGGTGAAGCCGACGAAACCGATCACGGCGACGATCGCCGCGACCATGGCAGCGGTCCAGTTCGGACGCTGCCGTTCGGGGCGGATCCGCTCCGCCTCGAACATGGGTGCGGCCGGGGTGGGTGCCGGCCGACCGCCGTGTTCGGCGTCGTAGCGCTCGATCAGGGGTTCCGGATCGAGCCTGACGGCGCGGGCGAGGGTACGGACATGGCCACGGGCGTACACGTCGCCGCCGCAGCGGGTGAAGTCGTCCTGCTCGATCGCGTGCACGATCGGAACGCGCACGCGGGTCGTGCTGCTGACCTCTTCGACGGTGAGTCCCGCGCGGATCCGGGCCTGTTTCAGGGCACGCCCGATGGAGGGCCGGTCCTCGGTCGAAGGCCGGTCGTCTTCGGGGGAGTTGGAGTTGCCGATGGACACGAGGGCGCCTTTCGAGCGTGTAGCCACCTGCTGGATGTCCAGTCTAGGGGGGTGACGAAAGGGTGGAGCAACCGGAGGGTGGACTCTGTACGCCATCGGTATGGCTCTGTGTCCGAACGGGCCCGGAGGACCCCGGACGAGCCGGGATGGCGCGGCAGCTCCGCCCCTTTCCTCAACTTGACGCACGGCCAGGAGAAACGGTTGCCGCCCGATCCCTTACGGGTGAGACTCGCCGCGGATGACCGCGAGCACGCCGTCCAGCTCGTCCGGCTTCACCAGGACGTCCCGGGCCTTGGACCCCTCGCTGGGCCCCACGACACCGCGCGATTCCATGAGGTCCATCAGCCGCCCGGCCTTCGCGAAGCCCACGCGCAGCTTGCGCTGGAGCATCGAGGTGGATCCGAACTGGGTGGAGACCACCAGCTCGGCCGCCTGGCACAGCAGGTCCAGGTCGTCGCCGATCTCCTCGTCGACTTCCTTCTTCTGCTTCTGTCCCACCGTCACGTCGTCCCGGAAGACGGGGGCCATCTGGTCCTTGCAGTGCTGGACGACCGCCGCGATCTCGTCCTCGGTGACGAAGGCGCCCTGGAGGCGGACCGGTTTGTTCGCTCCCATCGGCAGGAACAGCCCGTCGCCCTTGCCGATGAGCTTCTCCGCACCCGGCTGGTCGAGGATGACCCGGCTGTCCGCCAGCGACGAGGTGGCGAAGGCGAGCCGGGAGGGCACGTTCGCCTTGATCAGACCGGTCACCACGTCCACCGAGGGCCGCTGGGTCGCCAGTACCAGGTGGATTCCGGCGGCGCGGGCCAGCTGGGTGATGCGGACGATCGCGTCCTCGACGTCGCGCGGAGCGACCATCATCAGGTCGGCCAGCTCGTCGACGATGACCAGCAGGTACGGGTACGGCTGGAGCTCGCGCTCGCTGCCGGGGGGCAGCTTCACCTTGCCGTCGCGGATGGCCTTGTTGAAGTCGTCGATGTGCCGGTAGCCGAACGCCGCCAGGTCGTCGTAGCGCAGGTCCATCTCGCGCACGACCCACTGCAGGGCCTCCGCGGCCCGCTTGGGGTTGGTGATGATGGGCGTGATGAGGTGCGGGATGCCCTCGTACGCCGTGAGCTCCACCCGCTTGGGGTCGACCAGCACCATGCGGACGTCCTCGGGCGTCGCCCGGACCATCACGGACGTGATGAGGCAGTTGATGCAGGAGGACTTTCCGGAACCGGTGGCTCCGGCGACCAGTACGTGCGGCATCTTGGCCAGGTTGGCCATGACGTAGCCGCCCTCGACGTCCTTGCCGAGCGCCACCAGCATCGGGTGGTCGTCCTCGGCGGCATCGGCCAGCCGCAGGACGTCGCCCAGGTTGACCATCTCGCGGTCGGTGTTCGGGATCTCGATGCCGACCGCCGACTTGCCGGGGATCGGGCTGATGATCCGCACGTCCGGGCTGGCCACGGCGTACGCGATGTTCTTGGTCAGCGCGGTGATCCGCTCGACCTTCACGGCGGGGCCGAGCTCCACCTCGTACCGGGTCACGGTCGGGCCCCGGGTGAAGCCGGTGACGGCCGCGTCGACCTTGAACTCCGAGAAGACGTTGGTCAGCGAGGCGACCACCGCGTCGTTGGCGGCGCTGCGGGTCTTGCCCGGCCCGCCCCGCTCCAGCAGGTCGAGCGAGGGCAGCGCGTACGTGATGTCCCCGCGCAGCTGGAGCTGCTCGGCGCGCGGCGGCAGCGGAGCAGAGGCCTCCGGCGGGGCCTTCGTCAGGTCCGGTACGGAGGCGGCGGCCGGTGCGGGGGCGGCGGCAGGACGTGCGGGGGCGGCCTCGCGGGCCGGCGGCACCGGCACGGTGTGCTCGGCCGGGCGCTCCGGTGCGACCCCCTGGGTCAGGTCGGCCACCACGGGCGAGGGCGGCAGACCGTTCAGCACGGCCCCGTCGAGCGCGGCGGCTGCCGCCGCGGCCACGTCCACGGCGTCCAGCGGCCGGTCGAGCCGCGGCTGTGCGGGGGCGCGCCGGGGGCGGCGCCTCCTGGCGAGCGCCTCCTCCTCGGCCTGCCCGGGTCCGTCCGCGTCGGGCTCGGCGCCCCGCCGGGACCGGGCCTGCCAGCGCTCCGGATCGTGCTCGGTGCCGGTGTCCGTGCCGTACGGGTCGTCCTCGTCGACGGCCACGATGCCGAGGCGGACCCCGAGCTGGCGCAGCCGCTGCGGGATCGCGTTGACCGGCGTCGCGGTGACGACGAGCAGGCCGAAGATCGTCAGGAGGATCAGCATCGGCACGGCGAGCGGCGCACCCATGGTGAAGATCAGCGGCTGGGACGCGGCCCAGCCGACCAGCCCGCCCGCGTCGCGCATCGCCTCCGTGCCCGCGTCCCGGCCGGGTGCGCCGCAGGCGATGTGCACCTGGCCCAGCACGCCGATGACCAGGGCGCTGATCCCGATGCCGATCCGGCCGTTGGCGTCGGCCTGTTCGGGGTGGCGGATGAACCGCACGGCCATGAAGCCGAGCAGCAGCGGCACCAGCAGGTCGAGCCGGCCGAAGGCGCCGGTGACCAGCATCGTGACCAGCTCGCCCACGGGTCCGCGCAGGTTCGACCAGGTGCCCGCGGCGACGATCAGGGCGAGGCCGAGCAGGAGGAGCCCGAGCCCGTCCTTGCGGTGGGCGGGGTCGAGGTTCCTGGCTCCGCGTCCCACCCCGCGGAAGATCGCGCCCACTGCGTGGGCGGCGCCGAGCCACACGGCGCGCACCAGCCGGACCACGCCCCCGGTGGGCGACGGCGCCGGCTTCGGCGCGGCCTTCTTCGCGGGCGCCCGCTTGGCGGGCGCTGCGGACTTCTTGGCGGGGGGCTTGCGCGCGGGGGCCGCCTTCTTCGCCGCCGGCGTCGTACGGGCGGTGCGGGCCTTCGCGGTGCCCTCGCTGCTCTGGGAACCCTTGCCGGACGTACGTGAGGCCATGGGGGCGAGGTTACCGGTGCTTGGCGCGCCGGACACGTGTGCCCACCCCTTCACCCGTTCGTGTCGGGCCGTGCGTCGGCAGTTTGACGTACCGGCGCACCTGACGCGGCCTCACCCCTCAAAGGGGCAGGGGCGGGTGCCGCCGGCCCCTCAGGTCTGGACGGGGACCACGGCCGGGTGGCCTCCGGTGCCCGGCTCCAGGGCGTCCAGCGCCCGGCGCAGCCCGGTGAGTTTGCGCTCCAGATGCGCGGCCGTGGCCACGGCCGCCGCGTCCGCGGCATCGTCGTCCAGCTGCTTGGACAGGGCTTCCGCCTGCTCCTCGACGGCCGCCAGGCGCGCCGAGAGCTCGGCAAGCAGGCCGGCTGCCTCCTTGGGGCCGCCGGTGCCGCCCTGTCCGCCCTCCAGCTGGAGCCGCAGCAGCGCCGCCTGCTCGCGCAGCTGGCAGTTCTTCATGTACAGCTCGACGAAGACCGAGACCTTGGCCCGGAGGACCCACGGGTCGAACGGCTTGGAGATGTAGTCCACCGCTCCGGCCGCGTATCCGCGGAAGGTGTGGTGGGGTCCGTGGTTGATGGCCGTGAGGAAGATGATCGGGATGTCCCGGGTCCGCTCACGCCGTTTGATGTGTGCCGCGGTCTCGAATCCGTCCATACCCGGCATCTGAACGTCGAGCAGGATGACCGCGAAGTCGTCCGTCAGCAGCGCCTTGAGCGCTTCCTCCCCCGACGACGCCCGGACCAGTGTCTGATCGAGCGCAGAGAGGATGGCCTCAAGCGCCAGCAGATTCTCCGGTCGGTCGTCGACCAGGAGGATCTTGGCCTTCTGCACCATGCCCTGTCCTCCTCGCCCCGGCATGGGGCCACCCCGACTCGCAGAGCCCGCCCGTCCTTGTGCCGGTCATGGTAGCCCCACTCCCGAGATCGCCACACCCTGTCACCAAGATGTCACTGTGCACATAGCGGGAACGTCGTGGGAGAGCGGAAGGTTCCCGGTTTCCCGCCCTCCCCCGCGGCCGCTGCCGCACCGCGCCTTCAACACGGCACAGCACCGGCCCACATGATCACTTCCCGCGCATCCACTGCTCCATCACGGTCAGCAGATAGTCAGGATCGACCGGCTTGGTGACATAGTCGGAAGCACCCGAGTCGATGGCCTTCTCCCGGTCCCCCTTCATCGCCTTCGCCGTCAGCGCGATGATCGGCAGACCGGCGAACTGGGGCATCCGCCGGATCGCCGACGTCGTCGCATACCCGTCCATCTCCGGCATCATGATGTCCATCAGCACGACCGTCACATCGTCGTGCTGCTCCAGGACTTCGATCCCCTCGCGGCCGTTCTCCGCGTACAGCACCGCCAGCCCGTGCTGCTCCAGCACGCTCGTGAGCGCGAAGACGTTCCGTACGTCGTCGTCCACGATCAGCACCTTCTCGCCGTGGAAGTCGTACGTCCGCGGCGGGACCGGCAGCTCCTCCGGCGCCTGCGTCCAGCTCTCCTGGCCGTGCGGAACGGCGCTCGGCTGGCCCGGCAGCGCCGGCCGCGGCTCCAGGTCGCTCAGCGCCTTGCGGCGGCGCCGGAACAGCGTCGGAGCCGCCCCCTGCCCCCGCGAGCCCGGATCCGCGGACACCGCCGGATACGGCCCGGCCGGCGGCGCGGGCGCCTCGGCGGGCAGCTCGGCCACGGCCCGGCGGCGGAACTGGTCCCCCCGCCCGCCCGGCGACGGCGGCGCGTACCCCTGGGGCGGCAGCTCGCTCGGGTGCAGCGGCAGGTACAGGGTGAACGTCGACCCGCGGCCCGGCTCGCTCGCCGCGTGGATCTCCCCGCCCAGCAGCCGGGCGATCTCCCGGCTGATGGACAGGCCCAGACCCGTGCCCCCGTACTTGCGGCTCGTCGTGCCGTCCGCCTGCTTGAACGCCTCGAAGATCACTAGCATCTTGCTCGCCGCGATCCCGATCCCGGTGTCCGTCACCGAGAAGGCGATCAGGTCGGCGTCCGCCTCCCGCAGCGAACCCGCCTCCAGCAGCTGCTGCCGGATCGCGACCGGCACGTCCGCCCCGGCCGGCCGGATCACCAGCTCCACCGCCCCGCTGTCCGTGAACTTCACGGCGTTCGAGAGCAGGTTGCGCAGCACCTGCAGCAGCCGCTGCTCGTCGGTGTGCAAGGTGGCCGGCAGCTCGGGCGAGACCCGCACAGAGAAGTCCAGCCCCTTCTCCGCGGTCAGCGGCCGGAAGGTCGCTTCCACGTAGTCGACCAGCTGCACCAGCGCGATCCGGGTCGGACTGACGTCCATCTTCCCGGCCTCGACCTTCGAGAGGTCCAGGATGTCGTTGATCAGCTGGAGCAGGTCCGAACCCGCCCCGTGGATGGTCTCGGCGAACTCCACCTGCTTCGGCGAGAGGTTGCCGTCGGCGTTGTCGGCCAGCAGCTTGGCCAGGATCAGCAGCGAGTTCAGCGGCGTGCGCAGCTCGTGCGACATGTTCGCCAGGAACTCCGACTTGTAGCGCATCGAGACCGCGAGCTGCTCCGCGCGCTCCTCCAGGACCTGCCGCGCCTCCTCGATCTCGGTGTTCTTCACCTCGATGTCGCGGTTCTGCTGCGCCAGCAGCTCGGCCTTCTCCTCCAGCTCGGCGTTCGCGGCCTGCAGGGCCTTCTGCCGGTTCTCCAGCTCGTCCGAGCGCTCCCGCAGCTGCTCCGTCATCTCCTGCGACTGCTTGAGGAGCACCTCCGTCTTGGAGTTGACGCTGATGGTGTTGACGCTCGTACCGATCATCTCGGCGATCTGGCTGAGGAAGTCCTTCTGGATCTGCGTGAACGGCTGGAACGACGCCAGCTCGATCACGCCGAGCACCTTGCCCTCGAAGAGCACCGGCAGCACGATCACGTGCGCCGGCGGCGCCTCCCCCAGCCCCGAGGAGATCTTCAGGTACCCGGGCGGGGTGTTCTCCACCAGGATGGTGCGCTTCTCCTCCGCCACCGTCCCGATCAGCCCCTCGCCCGGCCGGAACGACGTCGGCATCGCGCTGCCCGCATACGCGTAGCTGCCGCGCATCCGCAGCTCGTACGGCCCGTCCGCACCCACCTCGGTGTCGATCTCGCCCACCCCGCCCGACGGCTGCGCCAGATAGAACGCACCGTGCTGCGCCGAGACCACCGGGGTCAGCTCGCTCATGATCAGCCCGGCCACGTCGTCCAGCTCCCGGCGGCCCTGCATCAGACCCGAGATCCGGGCGAGGTTGCCCTTGAGCCAGTCCTGCTCCTTGTTCGCCAGGGTGGTGTCGCGCAGGTTGACGATCATCGTGTTGATGTTGTCCTGCAGCACCTGGATCTCACCGGCGGCGTCCACGTCGACCTTCAGGCTCAGGTCGCCGCGGGTCACCGCCGTGGCCACGGCCGCGATCGCACGCACCTGCCGCGTCAGGTTGCCGGCCATCTCGTTCACCGACTCGGTGAGGTCGCGCCAGGTCCCGTCCACGTCCCGCACCCGGGCCTGGCCGCCGAGGATGCCCTCGGTGCCCACCTCGCGGGCCACCCGCGTCACCTGGTCGGCGAACGACGACAGCTGGTCCACCATCGTGTTGATGGTGGTCTTCAGCTCGAGGATCTCGCCCCGCGCATCGATGTCGATCTTCTTGGTCATGTCGCCCTTGGCGATGGCGGTGGTGACCATGGCGATCTGGCGGACCTGCCCGGTCAGGTTGGACGCCATCGAGTTCACCGACTCGGTGAGGTCCTTCCACGTACCCGAGACGCCCGGCACGTGCGCCTGACCGCCCAACCGGCCCTCGGTGCCCACCTCGCGGGCCACCCGGGTCACCTCGTCCGCGAACGAAGACAGCGTCGTCACCATCGTGTTCACGGTGTCGGCGAGCTGCGCGACCTCACCGCGCGCCTCCACCGTGACCTTCTTCGTCAGGTCGCCGTTGGCCACCGCCGCCGAAACCTGCGAGATGTTGCGCACCTGCGAGGTCAGGTTGTTGGCCATCAGGTTGACGTTGTCGGTGAGGTCCTTCCAGATGCCGGTCACCCCGCGCACCCGGGCCTGACCGCCCAGCTGGCCCTCCGAACCCACCTCGCGGGCCACCCGCGTCACCTGCTCCGCGAACGAAGACAGCTGGTCCACCATCGTGTTCACGGTGGTGACGAGCTCGAGGATCTCGCCCTTCGCATCGACGGTGATCTTCTTCGACAGGTCGCCCATGGCCACCGCGGTCGTCACCTCGGCGATGTTGCGCACCTGCGACGTCAGGTTGTTCGCCATGAAGTTGACGGACTGCGTGAGGTCCTTCCAGGTGCCCGAGACGCCCTTCACCTCGGCCTGGCCGCCGAGGATGCCCTCGGTGCCCACCTCGCGGGCCACCCGCGTCACCTGCTCCGCGAACGAAGACAGCTGGTCCACCATCGTGTTGAGGGTGTTCTTCAGCTCCAGGATCTCGCCGCGCGCATCCACGTCGATCTTCTGCGACAGGTCACCGCGCGCCACCGCCGTCGCGACCTGCGCGATGTTGCGCACCTGCGACGTGAGGTTCCCCGCCATGCCGTTCACGGAGTCGGTCAGGTCGCGCCACACCCCGGCGACGCCCGGCACCTGTGCCTGACCGCCGAGCCGGCCCTCCGTACCCACGTCCCGGGCCACCCGCGTCACCTGCTCCGCGAACGCGGACAGCTGATCGACCATCGTGTTGATGGTGTTCTTCAGCTCCAGGATCTCGCCGCGCGCATCCACGTCGATCTTCTGCGACAGGTCACCGCGCGCCACCGCAGTCGTCACCTGCGCGATCTGCCGCACCTGCGAGGTGAGGTTCCCCGCCATGAAGTTGACGGAGTCGGTGAGCTCCTTCCAGGTACCGGAGACCCCCTCGACCCGGGCCTGACCGCCGAGCCGGCCCTCCGTACCCACGTCCCGCGCCATCCGCGTCACCTGGTCCGCGAACGAAGACAGCTGGTCCACCATCGTGTTCACGGTGTTCTTCAGCTGGAGCATCTCGCCGGACACGTCCACGGTGACCTTCTGCGACAGGTCGCCGTTGGCCACCGCCGTCGTCACCTGCGCAATGTTGCGCACCTGCCCGGTCAGGTTCCGGAAAGCCGTGTTCACCGAGTCGGTGAGGTCCTTCCACGTACCCGCCGCACCCGGCACCTGCGCCTGCCCGCCGAGCTCGCCCTCGGCCCCGACCTCCCGGGCCACTCGCGTCACCTCGGACGAAAACGACAGCAGCTGGTCCACCATCGTGTTGACGGTGTTCTTCAGCTCCAGCATCTCGCCCGCGACGTCGACCGTGACCTTCTGCGACAGGTCGCCGTTGGCCACGGCGGTCGTCACCTGGGCGATGTCACGCACCTGCGTGGTCAGGTTCCGGAAGACCGTGTTCACCGAGTCGGTGAGGTCCTTCCACGTACCCGCCGCACCCGGCACCTGCGCCTGCCCGCCGAGCAGGCCCTTCGCGCCGACCTCGCTCGCCACCCGGGTGACCTCGTCCGCGAACGTCCGCAGCGTCTCGGTCATCTGATTGATCGTTTCGGCGAGCTGCGCCACCTCCCCGCGCGCGCTCACCGTCACCTTCTGCGACAGGTCGCCACTGGCCACCGCCGTCGTGACCTGTGCGATCCCGCGCACCTGCGCGGTCAGGTTGCCCGCCATCGTGTTGACGGAGTCCGTGAGGTCCTTCCACACGCCCGCCACGCCCGGCACCTGCGCCTGACCGCCGAGTTCGCCCTCCGTGCCCACCTCGCGGGCCACCCGGGTCACCTCGGACGAAAACGACGACAGCTGGTCCACCATCGTGTTCACGGTGTTCTTCAGCTGGAGCATCTCGCCGGCCACGTGCACCGTGACCTTGCGCGACAGGTCGCCCTTGGCCACCGCCGTCGTGACGAGGGCGATGTCACGCACCTGAGCGGTGAGCCGGTACGCCATCGTGTTGACGGAGTCCGTCAGGTCCTTCCACGAACCCGACATGCCGCGCACCTGCGCCTGCCCGCCGAGCTTGCCCTCGGTACCCACCTCCAGGGCCACCCGCGTCACCTCGTCGGTGAACGCCGACAGCTGGTCCACGAGGTTGTTGACCGTACGCCCGACCTTCAGGAACTCACCGCGCAGCGGGTGCCCGACCCCGTCCGCCGACTGCGTCCGCAGGTCCATCCGCTGGTCGAGGTCGCCCTCGGCGACCGCCGACAGCACCCGGCCGACCTCCGAGACCGGCCGGGCAAGATCGTCCACCAGCGCGTTCGACGCGTCGATCGCGGCCGCCCAGGAGCCCTCGCAGGCCCCCGTCTCGAGCCGTTCGCTGAGCTTGCCCTCGCGGCCGACCATCCGCCGGACCCGGGACAGCTCCCCGGTCAGGTGGAGGTTGCGGTCGGCGACCTCGTTGTAGACGGCGGCGATCTCCGCCATCACGCCGTCGCCGGACACCGTCAGCCGTTTGCGGAAATTCCCGTCCCGCATGGACACGAGAGCCGTCAGCAACCGGTTCAGGGCAGCCGTGTCCACCTCCGTCGTCCCGTTTCGCCGGGACCGTCCGCCCTTCACGCGCGTACTGGTCCTCCGCGCGCCTACGCCAGACTCCACCGTGTCCCTCCCGAAAGGGTCGACCACTGCCCGGGCTCCCTGCCAAGCCTTCCCAGTGTTTCACCATGCCCGAACACGGCCATAACACTTCGGCACCTTCGTACAACGACCCGCTCCTCGGAGTGGAATCCCCGCCGAGCGCGCCCGTACCGACCGCGAAGGTAAGTAACCTGGCATCCGACTGTCCAACCGTCCCGGTCCGCCCGGCTGGGACGGGGGCGCGGAAACACCGGGCACCGGAGGGGTGGTCCGATGACGGATCCGGGCGCGGAAACACGACAGAGGAGTCCTGTGATCACGGCCCGGGCGGCTGCCAGCTTCGAACCTGTCCCGCGCTCGGTCGCCGGTGCCCGCGCCTTCGTCCGCGACACCTTGCAGGGCTGGGGCTTCGCCGACATCGTGGACGACGCCGTCGTCCTGACCAGCGAACTGGTCACGAACGCCGTCATCCACGCCGGCACCAGCGCCGACGTCCTGTGCCTGCGCGCCGCCGACGGAGTCCGCGTCGAGGTCGCCGACCGCTACCCCGAGCGCGAGGTCCCCCTCCAGCACCCGGAGCGCGGCTACCCCTCCCAGGAGCAGGAGAGCGGCCGCGGCCTCATGCTGTGCGGCGCCCTGGCCACCCGCTGGGGAGTCGACTACGCCCCCACCCGCAAGCACGTCTGGTTCCAGCTGGACCTCCCCGCCCGCCCCGTGGGCGCCCGCTACGCCGGCCCCGCCGTCCCCGACCGGCAGCTGCCCGTCGCCGAGGCCCGGGTCCGCGTCGCCGTCCTCCAGATCGACAGCGACGGCCGCGTCGCCTCCTGGAACGAAGACGCGGAGCACCTCTTCGGCTACCCCGCCGAGAAGGCCACCGGCCGCCCGCTCGGCGATCTCGCCGCCTGGCCGCACACCCCCGGCACCAGCACCGGCATCGCCGACGCCCTGCGCCTGTCCCGCTGGGAGGGCAGCTACGGCATCCGCTGCTCCGACGGCCGCGTCATCCCCGTCTACGCCTCCCACCTGCGGGTCCGCGACGCCGAAGGCGAAGCGTCCACCGTCTGCCTCCTCGTCCACGACCAGGAGCGCGCCGTTCTGCAGACCCCGGTCCGCACCCCGGCCGCCGCCGACCCCGGCCAGCTGTCCGAGAACCGCGCGGCCGACCCCTTCGAGGTGTTCATCGGCTCCCCGGCCCCCGACGACCTCGACAGCCTGCTCCAGCGCACCGTCGAGCGGGCCCGCGACATGCTCGACGCCGATGCCGCCTTCCTCCTGCTCGCGACCGACGACGAGACGGAGCTGGAGGTACGGGCCACGACCGGACTGCCCTCCACCCGCCAGCGGTTCGCCCGCGTCCCCGTCGAAGCGGGCACCGGCCGGTACGGCTCCGCCCGGATGCCCGCCGTCCACGACGACCTCATCGCCGTCCCCGGCGCCGTGCCCCTCCTCGGCGGCACCGGCATGCGCTCCGTCGTCACCGTCCCCCTCAAGGTCGAGGGCCGCCTCACCGGCTCCCTCGGCGTCGCCGCAGAAGTCCCCGGCCGCTACTCCAACGAAGAAGCCCTGCGCCTCCAGTTCGCCGCGGACCGCATCGCGCTGGCCGTCGAGTCCGCCCGCCTCGGCGAGCTCGAACGGCTCCGGCGCGGCTCCCTGTCCTTCCTCGTCGAAGCCTCCGACCTGCTGGCCGGCACCCTCGACCGGGACCAGACCCTGGCCCTGATGGCCCAGATGACCGTCCCGACCCTGGCGACCTGGTGCGCCGTCTACACCATCGCCGACCCGGCCTCGGACCCGCACCTCGCGTACGTCCTCCACGAGGACGAGGACCGCATCGACGGCCTCAAGGCCCTCCTGAGCCGGATCACGCCGCCCGAGCCGCTGAACACCCCGGGCGCCCGCCCCTGGTCCGCGCCCTCCGAGGCCGCCCACCAGGCCGCCCTGCGCACGTCCATGCGCACGGTGGGCCTCGGCTCGCCCTCCGACTTCACCTCGGGCATCGGCACGACCCTGGCCACGGCCGCTGCCGTCAGCGGCGAGACGGTCGTCCTCCCGCTGATGGCCCGCAACCGCGTCATCGGCATGCTGACCCTCGGCAAGCCGGCCGAGGAGCACTTCCGCCAGGAGATCGTCGAACTGGCCGAGGACCTGTCCCGCCGGGCCGCGCTCGCCCTGGACAACGCCCGCCTCTACTCCGAGCGCACGGCCATCAGCCGCTCCCTCCAGCGCAGTCTCCTCCCGCCCAGCGCCCCCGCCATCCCGGGGATCGAGGTCGAGGTGATCTACCGCGCGGCCGGCGAGGGCAACGAGGTCGGCGGCGACTTCTACGACGTCTTCCCCATCCGCGACGGCGCGTACGGCTTCGCCATCGGCGACGTCTGCGGTACGGGCCCGGAGGCGGCCGCCGTCACGGGCCTGGCCCGGCACGCACTGCGCCTGCTGGCCCGCGAGGGCCTCGGCGGACCGGCGGTTCTGGAGCGGCTCAACGCCGCCATCCTCGACGAGGGCACCCGCAGCCGCTTCCTCACCCTCCTCTACGGCGAACTGAGCCCCCGCGAGGACGGCGCGGCGCAGCTCAAGCTGGTCTGCGCCGGCCACCCGCTACCGCTGCGCCTGCGCCCGGACGGCCGCGTCGAGTCGGCCGCGGAGCCGCAGCCGCTGCTCGGCGTGCTGGAGGACCTCGAGCTGTACGAGCAGACGCTGACGCTCGACCCGGGCGACGTCCTGCTGTGCGTCACCGACGGGGTCACCGAGCGCCGCGAGGGCACCCGCATGCTCGGCGACGACGGCCTCGCCGACGTCCTCACGACGTGTACGGGCCTCACCGCGGGCGCGGTGGCCGCGCGTGTCCTGCGCGCGGTGGAGCGCTTCGCCGCCGAGCCGGCCTCCGACGACATGGCCATCCTCGCCTTCCGCGTCCCGGAGCCCCGCCGGGGCGAGTAGCCCGTGCGGGGGTGGGGCCCGGGTCGGCCTCGGGGCAGGGCCTCAAAAGCGGTCCGGAAACGCAAGAAGGCCCCCACCGAATGGTGGGGGCCTTCTTGTTTGGAGCCCTTTAACGGAATCGAACCGTTGACCTTCTCCTTACCATGGAGACGCTCTACCGACTGAGCTAAAAGGGCGGGTTGTTCGGCGGCGTCCTACTCTCCCACAGGGTCCCCCCTGCAGTACCATCGGCGCTGAAAGGCTTAGCTTCCGGGTTCGGAATGTAACCGGGCGT
>NZ_JBVJWO010000020.1:0-141937 GCF_055602345.1 Streptomyces sp. NPDC037401 | reverse complement strand
CCCCCCCCCCCCCCCCCCCCCCCCCCCCCCCCCCCCCCCCCCCCCCCCCCCCCCCCCCCCCCCCCCCCCCCCCCCCCCCCCCCCCCCCCCCCGGCCCCGTGTCCGGCCCGCACGGCACACCGGCCCGCCCGGCCCCGTCGGCCCGCCCGGCCCCGTCGGCCCGCCCGGCCCCGTCTGGAGAACGAGGAACGAGCCCATGCGCACCCGCACCCCTCTGTACGGCCTGCTCCTCGGCGTGCTCCTGTCCGCCGCCGGCCTGGCGGCGCCCACCGGTGCGGCGGCCGCCGGGAACGGCACGTGGGGCGTGTTCCCCACCCCCGCCGCGGGCAAGGCGATGACCGACCGCGCCTACTTCTTCCACCAGGGCGAGGCGGGTGCGACCGTCTCCGACAGCGTGACGATCACCAACTCGTCCGCCGAGGACATCACCTTCCGGGTCTTCGCCACGGACGCCGTCAACACCCCGGTGGGCGGCGCCTTCGCGCTGCTGCCCGTCGAGCAGAAACCCCGTGACCTGGGCACCTGGGTCACACTGCCGCCCGACGTGACCGGCAGGGACGTCACCGTCCCGGCCAAGGGCCGCAAGGACATCCCCTTCACGGTGCAGGTCCCCGAGGACGCGGGCCCCGGCGACCACGTCGGCGGCATCGTCGCGCTCAACACCCGGGTCGAGGGCATCAGGAAGGACGGCAAGGTCCAGGTCGGCGTCCGGCGCTCGGTCGGCTCGCGCCTCTACTTCCGCGTGCCCGGCCCGCTCACCCCGGCCGTCGGTGTGGAGAACGTCCGCGTCACCCGGGGCGCCCCGCTGCTGCCCTGGACGAAGGACGCGCGGGCCACCGTCTCGTACACCCTGGTCAACCACGGCAACGTCGTCGTCGCACCGAAGGTCTCCGTACGCGCGCAGGGCCTGTTCGGGCGCACGGTGCTGGACCGGAAGGCGAAGGACCCGCGGCTGGTGCTGTTGCCCGGACAGCGCATCGAGCTCACCGAACCCTGGTCCGCCTCACCGCAGTTCGACTGGGTGAAGGTGAAGGTCACCGCGACCGACCCGGCCTACCCGGACCTCGGCGAGACGGGCGCGGCGGAGTTCCTCGCGGTGCCGTGGCTAGCCCTGGGCGTGCTGCTGGTACTGGGCGGCGGCGCCGTCGCCGCCCGCGCCGTACGCAGCCGTCACCGGCGCGCGGACGCGGCCGCGGCCGCGGGGGCCGCACCCGGACGGGACCTGGCGCACACGCCCTGAGCCGGGCCGGAAACGGGGCTCGCCCCCGCGGTGAGGGTTGCGGGGGCGAGCAGTCCGGTCACGGGGTCCCCGGGCGTGCGGGACGGTCCGGGATCAGTGGTTGCGCGGGAAGCCGAGGTCGACGCCGGCCGGGGCCTCGGACGGGTCGGGCCAACGGGTCGTGACGACCTTGCCGCGGGTGTAGAAGTGGATGCCGTCGTTGCCGTAGATGTGGTGGTCGCCGAAGAGCGAGTCCTTCCAGCCACCGAAGGAGTGGTAGCCCACCGGCACCGGGATCGGGACGTTGACGCCGACCATGCCGGCCTCGATCTCCAGCTGGAAGCGGCGGGCGGCGCCGCCGTCGCGGGTGAAGATCGCGGTGCCGTTGCCGAACGGCGAGGCGTTGATGAGGGCCACGCCCTCCTCGTAGGTCTCGGCGCGCAGGACGCACAGGACCGGGCCGAAGATCTCGTCGCGGTAGGCGTCCGAGTCGGTCTTCACGTTGTCCAGGAGCGAGAGGCCGATCCAGTGGCCGTCCTCGAAGCCCTCGACGGTGTAGTTCGAACCGTCGAGCACGACGTCGGCACCCTGGGCCGCCGCGCCGTAGACGTACGAGGCGACCTTGTCGCGGTGCGCCTTGGTGATCAGCGGGCCCATCTCGGACGTGGGGTCGTTGCCGGGGCCGATCTTGATCTTCTCGGCGCGCTCGCGGATCTTCTGGACGAGCTCGTCGCCGATGGAGCCGACGGCGACGACCGCGGAGATGGCCATGCAGCGCTCGCCGGCCGAGCCGTACGCCGCGGAGACCGCGGCGTCGGCGGCGGCGTCGAGGTCGGCGTCGGGCAGGACCAGCATGTGGTTCTTGGCACCGCCCAGGGCCTGCACGCGCTTGCCGTTGGCGGAGGCGGTGGTGTGGATGTGGCGGGCGATCGGGGTGGAGCCGACGAAGGAGACGGCGGCGATGTCCGGGTGGGCGAGCAGGGCGTCGACGGCCACCTTGTCGCCGTGCACGACGTTCAGCACGCCGTCGGGCAGGCCCGCCTCGGAGGCCAGCTCGGCGAGCTTGTTGGCGGCCGACGGGTCCTTCTCGCTCGGCTTGAGGATGAAGGTGTTGCCGCAGGCGACGGCCAGCGGGAACATCCACATCGGGACCATCGCGGGGAAGTTGAACGGCGTGATGCCCGCGACGACGCCCAGCGGCTGGCGGATGGCGGCCACGTCGACCCGGCTGGAGACCGAGGTGGACAACTCGCCCTTGAGCTGGGTGGTGATGCCGCAGGCCAGCTCGACGATCTCCAGGCCGCGGGCGACCTCGCCCAGGGCGTCGGAGTGGACCTTGCCGTGCTCGGCGGTGATCAGTTCGGCGATCGCGTCGCGGTTGGCGTCCAGCAGGGCGCGGTAGGCGAAGAGGACCTTGGTGCGGGCGGCCAGCGAGGACTGGCCCCAGGTCGTGAAGGCCTCGCGGGCGACCTGTACCGCGGCGTCGACCTCGGCGGCCGAGGCGAGCGCGACCTGCGTCGTGACCTGGCCCGTGGCCGGGTCGGTGACCGGGCCGTAGTTGCCCGACGCGCCCTCGACGGTCTTGCCACCGATCCAGTGGTTGACGGTCTTCATGACTACTCCTTCACAGATGGCGACGTCGCGCTGCGGCTTGCCGGTCGTACTCTTCGCGGGCCTTGACCGCCGGAATGCGGGTCGCGGTCTCGGCCACAGGCACATCCCACCACGCCTGTGCGGGGGGCGGGCCCGACACTGTGTCGGGCGTTTCCGTCTCCGCGTAGACACATGTGGGCCGGTCCGCCGCCCGTGCCGCGGCGAGGGCTTCTCGCAGGTCACGGACGGTACGGACCCTGATCACGGCCATCCCGAGGGAGGCGGCGTTGGCCGCGAGGTCCACGTTCGGGGCGCCCGGCGGGCGGCCGGGGTAGTGGAAGTCGGTGCCGAGGCGCTCGCCGCCCACCGCCTCGGAAAGCCCTCCGATGGAGGCGTACCCGTGGTTGTCCAGTATCACCACTTTGAGCGGGATCCGTTCCTGCACCGCCGTGACGATCTCCGTCGGGTTCATCAGGTACGACCCGTCGCCGACCAGGGCCCACACGGGCCGGCCGGGGGCTGCGAGGGCCACTCCGAGGGCGGCCGGGATCTCGTAGCCCATGCAGGAGTACCCGTACTCGACGTGGTACTGCTGCGGCGAGCGGGCCCGCCACAGCTTGTGGAGGTCGCCGGGGAGCGATCCGGCGGCGTTGACCACGATGTCCTCGTCGGTGACGAGGGCGTCCAGGGCGCCGAGAACCTGGGCCTGGGTGGGCCGCGCCTGCGGGTCCGGGGCGTGGAAGGCCTGGTCGACCAGCGCCTCCCAGGCGGCCTTGGCCCGCCGGTACGTCTGTTCGTACGCGTCCGGGACGCGGTACCCGGCCAGCGCCTCGCGGAGCGCGTCCAGGCTCTCGCGGGCGTCGCCGACCAGGGGCAGGGCGGCTTGCTTGTGGGCGTCGAACGGGTCCAGGTTGAGGCCGAGGAAGCGGACGCCGGGGTCCTGGAACAGGGTGGCGGAGGCGGTGGTGAAGTCCGTCAGCCGGGTGCCGGCGGCGATCACCAGGTCGGCCTCGCGGGCCAGGTCGTCGGCGGTGGCCGTGCCGGTGTGGCCGACGCCGCCGACCTCGGCGGGGTGGTCGTGGCGCAGCGAGCCCTTGCCCGCCTGGGTGACGGCGACGGGGATGCCGGTGGCTTCGGCGAAGGCCCGCAGGGCGGGCTCGGCGGCGCTGTGGTGGATGCCGCCGCCCGCGATGACCAGGGGGCGGGCGGCGGAGCGTACCGCGCGGGTGGCCGCGTCGAGCTCGGCGCGGTCGGGCCGGGGCCTGCGGACGGTCCAGACCCGCTCGGCGAAGAACTCCTCGGGCCAGTCGTACGCCTCCGCCTGCACGTCCTGGGGGAGCGCGAGGGTGACCGCGCCGGTCTGCACGGGGTCGGTGAGCACGCGCACGGCCTGGAGGGCGGCGGGCACCAGTGCCTCGGGGCGGGTGATCCGGTCGAAGTAGCGGGAGACGGGCCGCAGGGTGTCGTTGACCGAGAGGTCTCCCGCGGCGGGGTGTTCCAGCTGCTGGAGGACGGGGTCGGCCGGCCGGGTCGCGAACACGTCTCCGGGCAGCAGCAGCACCGGCAGCCGGTTGACCGTGGCCAGGGCGGCTCCGGTGACGAGATTGGTGGCGCCGGGTCCGATGGAGGTGGTGACGGCGTGGGCGGAGAGCCTGCCGCACTGGCGGGCGTAGCCCACGGCGGCGTGGACCATGGCCTGCTCGTTGCGCCCCTGAAGGAAGGGCATGGCCTCCGGGCCCGTCTCCAGCAGGGCCTGGCCGATCCCGGCGACGTTGCCGTGCCCGAAGATCCCCCAGGTCGCGGCGATGAGCCGGTGCCGGTGGCCGTCGCGCTCGGTGTACTGGCGGGCGAGGAAGGCGACGAGGGCCTGGGCGGTGGTGAGCCGCCGGGTGCGGGGTGCGGTCACCGTGCGTCCTCCGCTCGGTAGAAGGGCAGCCTGGGGTCGACCGGCTGTCCCGGCCAGGTGGCGCGGATCCAGCCGTGGTCGGGGTGGTCGCGGATGAGCCACTCGCGGGTCTCCCCCGGGCCCGCCATGACGTTCAGGTAGTACATGTCGTGTCCGGGCGCGGCGATGGACGGCCCGTGCCAGCCGTCGGGGATCAGGACGGCGTCGCCGGTGCGGACCTCGGCGAGGACGTCGGTCTTGCCGCGAGGGGAGGGCGTGACGCGCTGGTAGCCGACGCCGGGCGTGGTGCCGTGCGGGGCGACTTCGTAGTAGTAGATCTCCTCCAGCTCGGATTCCTCGCCGGGGTGGTGTTCGTCGTGTTTGTGCGGGGGGTACGAGGACCAGTTCCCGCCGGGGGTGAGGACCTCGACGGCGATGAGCCGGTCGCAGGCGAACACGTCGGCCGCGGCGAAGTTGTTGACCTGCCGGGAGCAGCTTCCGGTGCCCCGGAGCTCGACGGGCACGCGGGCGGCGGGCCCGTACCGGGGGGCGAGGGCCCGTTCGCACCGGGCTCCGGCGAGTGCGAACCGGCCGCCGTCGGGGGACGCGATCCCGGCCTGCGCGTCGCGCGGCACGTACGCGAAGTCCGTGACACCGCCGAACACCCCGGCGCGCCCGCGCAGGGCGAACTCCGCCGGGGCGCCGCTGTCGTCGCTGCCCTCGCGGTCGTGGGGGTCGTGGGGGGTGTCCCGGGTGCAGCGGACCGTGCAGGCGCCGGACAGCGGGAGGACGATCCACTCGCAGTCCCCGGTGGCCCAGTCGTACGTCTCGCCCGCCGCGAGGTCCAGGATCCGCAGCCGGGTCCGTTCCAGGCCGTGTTCCGAGGTCACCGGCACGACAGCACCTCCTCGATCTCCGAAGGGACCGGCATCGCGGTGGAGCACGCGAGCCGCGAGGCCACGATCGCCCCGGCGGCGTTCGCGTACCGCAGGGTCCGTTCCAGGGGCCAGCCTGCCAGCAGTCCGTGGCACAGCGCACCGCCGAACGCGTCTCCCGCGCCGAGGCCGTTGACCACCTCGACCGCCACGGGCGGCAGTTCCGCGCGGGTGCCGTCGCGGTGGACGGCGAGCACGCCCTCGGGGCCGCGTTTGACCACGGCCAGTTCGACGCCGGCCGCCAGCAGCGCCCGGGCGGCCGCGTCCGGGTCCCGCTCGCCGGTGGCGATCTCGCACTCGTCGGTGTTGCCCACGGCGACCGTGGCCAGGGCGAGGGCGCGCGCGTAGGGCTCGTGCGGGTCGCCGTCCCACAGCATCGGCCGCCAGTCCAGGTCGAAGACCGTGACCGCGGCCCGGCCCCGGGCCTCCAGCGCGGCCAGGGTCGCGCCGCGGCTCGGCTCGGCGCTCAGTCCGGTGCCGGTCATCCAGAAGACCCGGGCGGCGCGCAGGGCGTCGAAGGGCAGTTCTTCCTCGCGGATCTCCAGGTCGGGGGCCTTGGGGAAGCGGTAGAAGTAGAGCGGGAAGCGGTCCGGCGGGAAGATCTCGCAGAAGGTGACGGGCGTGGGGTACGCGGGCACCTCCGTCACCCAGCGGTCGTCGACGCCGAACCCCCGCAGCTCGGACCGGAGATACCCGCCGAAGGGGTCCGCGCCGGTGCGGGTGATGACGGCGGTGCGGCGGCCGAGCCGGGCGGCGGCCACGGCGACGTTCGTCGGTGAACCTCCGAGGAACTTCCCGAACGTATCGGCCTGGGCGAGCGGCACCCCCGTCTTGAGCGGGTAGAGATCCACCCCGATCCTGCCCATCGTGATCAGCTCGAACCGATCGGTGGTCACAGCAGTCCTCCCTCTTTCCGTCCGTCTTCCTGCCTAAGGTGGCCGTATGACCTCCTCCCCGCCCGCGTTGACCCGCATTCGGCTCGGTTCGGCTCCGGACTCCTGGGGGGTGTGGTTCCCCGAGGACCCCCGGCAGACCGGCTGGGAGCGCTTCCTCGACGAGGTCGCCGAAGCCGGGTACGAGTGGATCGAACTCGGCCCGTACGGCTACCTGCCCACCGATCCCGCACGACTCGCCGACGAGACCGCAAAGCGCGGGCTGAAGGTGTCGGCGGGGACGGTCTTCACCGGACTCCATCACGGGCCGGCGGTCTGGGAGCAGACCTGGGCGCACGTGTCGCGGATCGCGGAGCTGACCCGGGCCACGGGCGCGGGCCATCTCGTGGTGATCCCGTCCTTCTGGCGTGACGACAAGACCGGCGCGGTGCTCGAGGACCGCACGCTGACCGCGGACCAGTGGCGGGACCTGGCCGGTCAGACCGAGCGCCTGGGCCGGGAGGTGCAGGAGCGGTACGGGCTGCGGATCGTGGTGCACCCGCACGCGGACACCCACATCGACACCCCGCAGAACGTGACGCGCTTCCTGGACGCCACCGACCCCGGGCTGGTCTCCCTCTGCCTCGACACCGGGCACTACGCCTACTGCGGGGGCGACAGCGTCGAGCTGATCGAGACCTTCGGGGAGCGGATCGGCTACCTGCACCTCAAGCAGGTCGACCCGCGGATCCTGGCCGAAGTGATCGCGGAGGGCGTGCCGTTCGGCCCCGCGGTGGCCCGCGGGGTGATGTGCGAGCCGCCCGCCGGGGTGCCGGAGCTCGGGCCGGTCCTCGCGGCTGCCGAGAAGCTGGGCACCGATCTCTTCGCGATCGTGGAGCAGGACATGTACCCCTGCCCGCCGGAGCAGCCGCTTCCGATCGCCCGCCGCACGCGCGCCTATCTGCGCTCCTGCGGCCTGCGTTGAGCGGCGGCGGGGGACGGGAACCCGCAGTCGGCAAGGTCACCGAAGCCACCGAAAAGACCGAGGAGGGGGAAGCGTGGGAGGCATGCTGGGCATCGCCGTGATCGGCACCGGGAAGATGGGCGCGGACCATGTGCGGCGCATCGACCGGATGATCAGCGGCGCACGGGTGGCGGCCGTGGCCGACCCGGACGGCGACCGGGTCAAGGAGATCGGGGCGGGGCTGGAGGGCTGCTCCGTGCACACCGATCCGGCCGCGGCGCTGGCGGCGCCCGGGGTCGACGCGGTACTGATCGCCTCGCCGGGTCCGGCCCACGAGGAAGCGCTGCTCCAGTGCTTCGGGCGGGACCTGCCGGTGCTGTGCGAGAAGCCGCTGACGCCGGACGCGGCGGGCGCTCTGCGGGTGATGGAGGCGGAACAGCGGCTGGGCAGGCGGCGGGTGCAGGTCGGCTTCATGCGCCGGCACGACGCGGAGTACGAGCAGCTGAAGGCCCTGCTCGGCACCGGGGACCTGGGCCGGCCGCTGTTCCTGCACTGCCGGCACCGCAACGCGTCCTCGCCGTCCTTCTTCACCTCCGAGATGCTCGTCACCGACTCGGTGGTGCACGAGGTGGACGTCGCCCGCTGGCTGCTGGGGCAGGAGATCGCGGCGGTGTCGGTGTTCTCCCCGGCCTCCTCCGCGGCGGCGCCCGAGGGGCTCCGGGATCCTCAGCTGGTCCTGCTGGAGACCACCGGCGGTGTGATCGTCGACGTCGAGATCTTCGTCAACTGCGGCTTCGGCTACCAGGTGCAGTGCGAGGCGGTCTGCGAGTCCGGCAGTGCGCGCATCGGCGACGGCGCGGCGATGGTCGTCCAGTCGGGGGGCCGCTGGGGCGGTGAGATCGCCCAGGACTACACGGTCCGCTTCGCCGACGCGTACGACCGGCAGCTGCGGCGCTGGGTGCAGGCCACCCGGCGGGGCGTGGTCGAGGGCCCCGACGCCTGGGACGGGTACGCGGCGGCCGCCGTCAGCGAGGCGGGGGTGAACGCCCTGCGCACGGGTGCGCGGACACCCGTCGATCTGGCCGCGAAGCCCGCGCTCTACCGCTGATCGCCACATACCTCCCCCTTCCTTCGCATCCACCCTCGTCCGACCCCTGTGCCACCTGTGTCACAGAGGTCGGCGTTGTGTCACGCATATCCGCATTACGCGGGTCTTCCGTCACAGCCGGTCGACAGCCCCACCCCAGGTATCACCGTCTGTCGTTCTCCGGGCACAGGCTGAGTGATCGTCAGCGTCCGCGCCCCGGGTCCCCCGACGGCCTCCCGGCCGCCCCTGCGGCGTGGACAAGGAGGTGCCGCAGATGACCGACCGAAAGCTGTGGTCGTACAAGGAGATCGCCGCCCACATCCGGGTCCAGCCGGACACCGTGCGCTCGTACCGCAAGCACGGACTGCTCCCCCCGCCGGACCACGTCGAGGGCGGCAAGCCCTACTGGCACGCCGAGACCATCCGGGCCTGGGTGGCCCGCCGCCCCGGCAACCGGGGCCGCCAGCCGGAGTAGGAGCCGGGCGGGACCCGCCACAGCGGAGGGCCCCGCGCCGGACCCCGGGTCAGCCGACGCGCTCGGGAACGGGCCCGGTCTCCACGGCCGACTCCGGCACCCCGGACCCGGCCGGCCCGCCCTCGCTGATCCCGAAGCGGTCGTGCAGCCGGCGCAGCGGGCCGGGCGCCCACCAGGTGGCCCGGCCGGTCAGCTTCATCACCGCAGGCACCAGCAGACTGCGCACCACCATGGCGTCCATCAGGACGGCCAGGGCGATCCCCAGGCCCAGCATCTTGGTGTTGGTCACCCGCGAGGTGCCGATGGCCACCATCACCACCGCGAGGATCACGGCCGCGGCGGTGATCAGGCCACCGGTCCGGCTCAGCCCGGAGCGCACGGCCCCCTCGTGGTCCCCGGTGCGGTCGTACTCCTCCTTGATGCGGGATATGAGGAAGACGCCGTAGTCCATGGACAGGCCGAAGGCGATGCAGAACATCAGCACCGGCAGGGTGGTCTCGATGTCTCCGGTCGCGGTGAAGCCCAGCAGGCCGGACAGGTTGCCGTCCTGGAACACCCAGACCACGGCTCCGAACATGGCCGTCAGGCTGAGGGCGTTGAGCAGCACGGCCTGGACCGGTATGAGCAGGCTGCCGGTGAGCAGGAAGACCAGCAGCAGGGTGGCGCCCGCGATCAGCGCGGCGGCCCAGGGCAGCTTGTCCCCGATGGCGTCGCGCGAGTCGACCAGCACGGCAGCCCGCCCGGTGACGGCCGTGTCGAACGGCGCCTCGACGGCCCGGACCTCCCCGACCAGCCGCTGGGCGTCCTGGCCCACCGCCTCGCCCTCGGCCAGGACGGAGAAGTAGGCGTACTCCCCCGAGCGCACGGGTCCCTCGACGCGCGCCACGCCGGGCAGCGCGGCCACCCGCCCGCGGTACTCGTCGTACGCGGCGGCGGTGGCGGGCCCCTCGGCGAGGACGCGCAGCTCGCCGTCGGGGCTGCCGGGGAAGCCGTCGCGGATGTGCTGCTGCACCACGTGGGACTCGGCGCCGGAGGGCAGCTGGCGGTCGTCCGGGGTGCCGAACCGGACGCCCAGGAAGGGCAGTCCGAGCAGCAGCAGTCCGGCGGTCGTGGCGACGGCGAAGAGCGGGGCCCGGCGCATCACCAGGGACGCGGTCCTGGCCCAGCCCGCTCCCCCGTCGGCGGCGGCCCCGGAGCGCCCGGGTCGCCCGCGCCGCCACAGCCTCCGCAGGTCCCAGGAGTTCACCCGCTCGCCGAGCAGCACCAGGGCGGCCGGCAGCACGATCAGGGCGGCGGCCGCGGCCAGCAGCACCACGGCGACTCCGGCGTAGGCGAAGGAGCGCAGGAAGTACTGCGGGAAGAGCAGCATCGCGGAGAGCGCGACCGCGACCGTCAGGGCGGAGAACAGGACGGTGCGCCCGGCGGTGCGCAGCGTGGCCCCGACGGCGGCCCGCGGGTCCCGCCCGGCTTCGAGCTCCTCCCGGAAGCGGCGCACGATGAACAGGGCGTAGTCGATGGCCAGTCCGAGACCGAGGGCCGTGGTGAGGTTCATCGCGAAAACCGACACGTCGGTCAGCTCGGTGAGCCCGCGCAGGACGGCGTTGGTGCCGAGGATCGCGACGATGCCGACGAGCAGCGGCAGCAGGGCTGCGACGGCGCTGCCGAAGACGAGGACGAGCAGGAGGAGCGTCACCGGCAGGGCGATCAGCTCGGCCCGCACCAGGTCCTCCTGGACGGTGGTGGTCATCTCGCGCTGGACGGCGACCGGTCCGCCGAGGGAGACCTTCACCGGGCCGTGCGCGCCGCGGTAGGCGGGGGCGATGCGGGCCAGCGTCTCGGAGGCGGTCCGCTCGTCTCCCGAGACGCGGGCGGCTATCAGGGCCTGCCGGCCGTCGGCGGAGCGGAGGGCGGGCGAGCCGGTCTGCCAGTAGGAGCCGACGCCGGTGACGCCCGGCTCGGCGGCGAGCCGGCCGGCGATCCGCCGGGCCTCGGCCGCCACCCCGGGGTCGTCGGCGCCCGGTGGTCCGGCGTCCACGAGCAGCAGCAGATTGGGCTGGGACGCGGGGAACTCCCGCTCCAGGGCCTGGGTGGCGTACGTGGACTGCGCGCCGGGGTCCTGCCAGCCTCCGCTGCCCATCCGGTCCGCGACCCCGCCGCCGGCGAACACGGCGAGGGCGGTGACGACCAGGGCGATCAGGAGCGACAGCCTCGGCCGTGCGGTGACGAACCGGGTCCAGCCACCCCCCGGAACGGCGTTCTTGACTTCGGACATGCCTCGGTGTCCCCTTCACCGTGACCCGTGGGCGCGGGTCGTCCATTGCCATAGAATGGCAAACACGAGACATCGCTCGCGTTTTCCAAGAATGCGAGCGACCGCTCGCGTTTGTCAATCACCCCTGGGAAGTAAGGAATCGCCGTGCCGGAGGCCGCATCCCCGGAGAGCCCCAAGCCGCGCCGCCGCCAGGCGCGCGGGGAGCGCCGGATCAGCCAGCTCCTGGAGGCCGCGGCGGGCGTGTTCTGCCGCAACGGCTACGCCGCCGCCAGCACGAACGCCATCGCGCGCGAGGCGGGCGTCTCGCCGGGCACGCTGTATCAGTTCTTCCCGAACAAAGAGGCCATCGCGATCGAGCTGGGCGGCCAGCTGCTCCAGCGCGCGCACGAGATGCACGGCCAGGCCTTCCTCCCCGAGAACCTCCGGCTCCCGCTCCCCGCCCTGCTGGACTCCGTACTCGACCCGGTCATCGCCTTCAACTGCGAGAACCCGGCCTTCTGGGCCCTCATGCACGGCTCAGGGATCCCCGGCATCACCCAGGAGCACGAGGAACTGCACACCGGCCTCGTCACACGCGTCGAGGGGGTCCTGCACACGCTCGACCCGGACATCCCGCCCGCGCAGCTCACCCGCGTCTCGATCATGATCCTGGGCATCTTCAAGGCGGGCCTGGACCTGATCCTGGCCCACGAGGGTGCCGAGCGGGAGGCCTACACGGCCGAGCTGAAGGCCGTCCTGCTGCGCTACCTGGAACCGCTGGTCACCACGTCTCCGACCCGCTGACCCGGGGGCTCCCCGCCGGCCCGCCGCCCCGGCCCCCGCCCGGCACTTGAGCGCCGGCAGCGGGAAGACCAGGACGGGCACCACGCCGGCGCCGACCAGCGCCGCCGCCTCGCCGGGATCGAGCGTGCCGTCCTCGACCCCGAGCATGGTGATCGCGACGACCAGCGGCACCAGGAAGCCGAAGCCCACGGCCTCGATCTTCGGCAGCACGACCTCACCGCTCTCCGGCGCGGCCCCGTACGGCACCGGCCGCGCGACCATCCCGGCGGCGAAGGCCCCGAGCCCCACCGCGACTGCCGCGAGCAGCCCGAACACCGCGAGCAGCATGGTGGACTCCCCCGGGCTGCGCCCGCCGAGCAGCAGCGCCATGGCGATGATCGGCCTGGATCTCGTCCCCGGCCAGGGAGATCAGCCATACGCCCCATTTACATCCGGTCCGAGGTGGTTGCCCATCCAGAAGGGGCGCAGCCATGTCGAGGAATACCCCCTAGGGGTATAGTGTTGTCATCAACGGGAAGACGCTGGAACCGACCGACGCCTCCCGCCGACTGACTTCGTACTTCGTACGCCCCAAACGCCTGCACGAGGAGAACGAAATGACCGCCGAGACGGAAACCCAGCAGCCGGCCGCATCCTGCTGCTCCAGCACCGGCTCCTGTCACGACGGCGCGACCACGGTCCAGGTGGGCGCCGTCACCACGGTCTACCGGGTCTCCGGCATGACCTGCGGGCACTGCGAGGGCGCCGTGACCGCGGAGCTGTCCGCCCTGCCGGGCGTCACCGCCGTCAAGGCCGTCGCCTCGACCGGCGAGGTCACCGTCACCTCGGCCGCCCCGCTCGACGGCGAGGCCGTCCGCGCGGCGGTCGACGAGGCGGGCTACGAGCTCACCGGCCGGGCCTGATCCTGCCCGCTTCCCGGGTTCGCCCCGCGGCGGGTCCGCCCAGCGTTTCCCGCCGGACCGTGCCGGCCGGCTGATACCGGTCCCGTACGGTCCGGCCCTCCCCCTGGAGCTCGGACATGAGCAGCAGCACCGTGCACGAAGAACCGACGGCCACGGCCCCCGGCCCCGCCTCCGAGATCGAACTCTCCATCGGCGGGATGACCTGTGCCTCCTGCGCGGCCCGCATCGAGAAGAAACTCAACCGCATGGACGGCGTCACCGCCACGGTGAACTACGCCACCGAGAAGGCGAAGGTCTCCTACCCCGCGGGGACGGAGGTCGCCGACCTGATCGCGACCGTGGTCAGGACCGGCTACACGGCCGAAGCCCCGCCGCCGCCGCCCGCGCCCGCCGAGCTCACCCGGCCCGGAGACGGGTCCGAAGACGGGTCCGAGGACGGCCGCGCGGCCGTAGGCTCCGGGCCGGACCGGGCCGCCGCGCCCGACCCCGGGCTCGCCGCATCGCGCCTGCGCCTGACCGTCTCCGCCCTGCTCTCCGCCCCCGTCGTGCTGCTCGCCATGGTCCCGGCCCTCCAGTTCGACAACTGGCAGTGGCTCTCCCTGACCCTCGCCGCACCCGTCGTGGTCTGGGGCGGGCTCCCCTTCCACCGTGCGGCCTGGGCCAACGCCCGGCACGGCGCGGCCACCATGGACACCCTGGTCTCGGTCGGCACCCTGGCCGCGTTCGGCTGGTCCCTGTGGGCCCTGTTCTTCGGCCACGCCGGAATGCCCGGCATGCGGCACGGCTTCGACTTCACCGTCACGCGCACCGACGGCTCGTCCACCATCTACCTGGAGGTCGCGGCCGGGGTCGTCACGCTCATCCTGCTCGGACGCCACCTGGAGGCCCGCTCCAAGCGGAAGGCCGGCGCGGCCCTCCGTGCCCTGATGGAGCTCGGCGCCAAGGACGTCACCGTGCTGCGCGGCGGCACCGAGATCCGCATCCCGGTCGCCCGGCTCGCGGTCGGCGACCGCTTCCTCGTCCGCCCCGGCGAGAAGATCGCCACGGACGGCAGGATCGTCGAGGGCAGTTCCGCCGTGGACGCCTCCATGCTCACGGGCGAATCGGTGCCCGTGGACGTCACGGTGGGCGACCCGGTCACCGGCGCCACCGTCAACGCCTCCGGCAGGCTCGTCGTCGAGGCCACCCGGATCGGCGCGGACACCCAACTGGCCCGGATGGCGCGGCTCGTCGAGGACGCACAGAACGGCAAGGCGGCGGTGCAGCGCCTCGCCGACCGGATCTCCGGGGTGTTCGTCCCCGTCGTCCTGCTGCTGGCCCTGGCCACCTGGACCGGCTGGCTCCTCGCCACCGACGACCCCACCGCCGCCTTCACCGCGGCCGTGGCCGTCCTGATCATCGCCTGCCCCTGCGCCCTGGGCCTGGCCACCCCGACCGCGCTGATGGTCGGCACCGGGCGCGGCGCCCAGCTCGGCATCCTGATCAAGGGGCCGGAGGTACTGGAGTCCACCCGCCGCGTGGACACCGTCGTCCTCGACAAGACCGGCACGGTCACCACGGGACGGATGGCCCTGCACGAGGTGGTCACCGCCGACGGCGTCGACGAGCGCGAACTGCTCCGCCTCGCGGGCGCCTTGGAACACGCCTCCGAGCACCCGGTGGCCCGCGCCGTCGCGGCGGGCGCGGTCGAGCGGGCCGGGGCACTGCCGGTGCCGGAGAACTTCGAGAACGTCGCCGGGCTCGGCGTCCAGGGCGTGGTCGACGGACACGCCGTCCTGGTGGGCCGCGAACAGCTCCTGGCCGACTGGTCGATCACCCTCCCGGCCCCGCTGGCCGAGGCCAAGGCCGCCGCCGAGGCGGCGGGCCGGACGGCGGTCGCGGTGGCCTGGGACGGCGCCGCACGCGGCGTGCTGAGCGTCGCCGACGCGGTCAAGGAGACCAGCGCGGAGGCGGTGTCCCGGCTGCGCGCCCTCGGACTGACTCCGGTGCTGCTCACCGGCGACAACACCGCCGTCGCCGAGACGGTGGCCCGCGAGGTGGGCATCGACGAGGTGATCGCCGAGGTGCTGCCGCAGGACAAGGTCGCGGTCGTCAAGCGGCTTCAGGCACAGGGCCGTACGGTCGCCATGGTCGGCGACGGGGTCAACGACGCCGCAGCGCTCGCGCAGGCGGACCTGGGGCTCGCGATGGGCACGGGCACGGACGCAGCCATCGAGGCCGGCGATCTCACGCTCGTACGAGGGGACTTGAGGGTCGCGGCGGACGCGATCCGGCTCTCGCGCCGGACGCTGGCCACCATCAAGGGAAACCTGTTCTGGGCCTTCGGCTACAACGTCGCCGCGCTGCCGCTCGCCGCCGCCGGACTGCTCAACCCGATGATCGCGGGGGCCGCAATGGCCTTCTCCTCGCTGTTCGTTGTGAGCAACAGCCTCCGGCTGCGGTCCTTCCGCTGACACTGCGACATCCGGCCGCCTCCCGAGGGGGGCGGCCTTCGCACATCCGCCACGGTTCCTTCACAAGAGACACAAATCACAGGGACACCAGCGTAACCATCCGGGTGTGTGGCGAGTCTAATGAGGCGACGCCAGGAACGTCTTGGGGGACGTTCGGCGGATGTCTTGGGGGACGTCCGGGCGTCTGCCGGCCGGGGCGCGTGCCTCGCGGGGAGCTTTGAGCGGCCCTCCCGCACGTGCGGGTCCCGGCAGACCAACCCCTTGGAGCCACAGCCACGGCTCCTCGCCGACACCCGGCTCGGGTCCCGTGGGGGGAATCCGTACCGGGGAAATGGAAAGCGCCCCGTCCGTCGACCCGTGGGGGGATCGACGGCGGGGCGCTTTTCTCATGCCTGGTGCGGCGGGCCGGCCGGCGGCCGGTGCCGCAGCCCGTGAGGCTCGGGTCAGCGGGCCTCGACCGGGACGAAGTCGCGCAGGACCTCGCCGGTGTAGATCTGGCGCGGGCGGCCGATGCGGGAACCCGGCTCCTTGATCATCTCGTGCCACTGGGCGATCCAGCCGGGAAGGCGGCCGAGCGCGAAGAGCACGGTGAACATCTCGGTCGGGAAGCCCATGGCCCGGTAGATCAGACCCGTGTAGAAGTCGACGTTCGGGTAGAGGTTGCGCTCGACGAAGTAGTCGTCGGCCAGCGCGTGCTCTTCGAGCTTGAGCGCGATGTCGAGCAGCTCGTCGCTCTTGCCGAGGGCGGAGAGGACGTCGTGGGCCGCGGCCTTGATGATCTTCGCCCGGGGGTCGAAGCTCTTGTAGACGCGGTGCCCGAAGCCCATCAGGCGGACGCCGTCTTCCTTGTTCTTCACCTTGCGAATGAAGGTGTCGACGTCGCCGCCGTTGCGCTGGATGCCCTCGAGCATCTCCAGCACCGACTGGTTGGCGCCACCGTGCAGCGGGCCCCACAGGGCGCTGATGCCGGCGGAGATCGAGGCGAACATGTTCGCCTGCGAGGAGCCCACCAGGCGGACCGTGGAGGTCGAGCAGTTCTGCTCGTGGTCCGCGTGCAGGATCAGCAGCTTGTCGAGCGCCGAGACCACGACCGGGTCGAGCTCGTACTCCTGGGCCGGCACGGAGAAGGTCATGCGCAGGAAGTTCTCGACGTAGCCGAGGTCGTTGCGCGGGTAGACCACCGGGTGGCCGACCGACTTCTTGTACGCGTACGCCGCGATCGTCGGGAGCTTGGCCAGCAGCCGGATCGTCGAGAGGTGGCGCTGCTTGTCGTCGAACGGGTTGTGGCTGTCCTGGTAGAACGTCGACAGCGCGCTGACCACGGAGGACAGCATGGCCATCGGGTGCGCGTCGCGCGGGAAGCCGTCGTAGAAGCGCTTGACGTCCTCGTGCAGCAGCGTGTGCTGGGTGATCTCGTTGCGGAACGACGCGAGCTGGTCGACGGTCGGCAGCTCGCCGTTGATCAGCAGGTACGCGACCTCGATGAAGGTCGACCGCTCGGCCAGCTGCTCGATCGGGTACCCGCGGTAGCGCAGGATGCCCTTCTCACCGTCGAGGTAGGTGATCGCGGATTTATAGGCAGCGGTGTTGCCGTAGCCGCTGTCCAGGGTGACCAGACCGGTCTGGGCTCGGAGCTTCGCGATGTCGAAGCCCTTGTCACCGACGGTGCTGTCGACCACCGGGTAGGTGTATTCACCGTCCGCGTACCGCAGTACTACAGAGTTGTCGCTCACGTCATCCCTCACCGACGTAGTGCCTCTTCTTCGAGGTGCCCTGACTGCCTCTACCTTCCCCCATTTGGCGCAGGAGAGTGCACTCGGGGTCGGCCTTTGGGCCCTGCGGCGGCACTGAGTGCCGCCAACCTGCACATCCTGCCCCCTCCGGCCCGGAAGGGGAAACCCTAGGTGATGATTCCCACCGGTATACGGCCGGACAGCCTAGGCGCCACCGCCGTGTACCTCCTGCCTGCGGAAACGGTACGCACCGCCTGCCCCAGAGCCTTGCGGGAACCCACCAGTACGACCAGTTTCTTCGCTCGGGTGACTGCCGTGTAGAGGAGGTTCCGCTGGAGCATCATCCAAGCTCCGGTGGTGACCGGGATCACCACCGCAGGGTATTCACTCCCCTGGGAGCGGTGAATCGTCACCGCATAAGCGTGCGCCAGTTCGTCCAGCTCGTCGAACTCGTACGTGACCTCCTCGTCCTCGTCCGTGCGCACCGTCAACCGCTGGTCGTCCAGGCTGAGGGCGGTCACCACGCCGACCGTGCCGTTGAAGACGCCGTTGGCCCCCTTTTCGTAGTTGTTTCGGATCTGGGTGACCTTGTCGCCGACCCGGAAGACCCGGCCGCCCAAGCGCTTCTCGGGCAGGTCGGGCCGGGCCGGGGTGACGGCCTGCTGGAGCAGGCCGTTCAGGTTTCCGGCGCCCGCCGGTCCGCGGTGCATGGGGGCGAGCACCTGGACGTCGCGGCGCGGATCCAGCCCGAACTTGGCCGGAATTCGACGGGCGGCCACGTCCACGGCCAGCAGGCCGGCCGCCTCGGTGTCCTCCTCGGCGAACAGGAAGAAGTCGGGGACCCCGTCGGTCAGCGGCGGCAGGCCGGTGTTGATCCGGTGGGCGTTGGTGACCACGCCCGACTGCTGGGCCTGGCGGAAGATCCTGGTCAGGCGGACCGCGGGCACCGGCCCGCCGTCCGCGAGCAGGTCCCGCAGCACCTCGCCCGCGCCGACCGAGGGCAGCTGGTCCACGTCCCCGACGAGCAGCAGGTGGGCACCGGGGGCCACGGCCTTGACGAGCTTGTTGGCGAGCAGCAGGTCGAGCATGGAGGCCTCGTCGACCACCACCAGGTCCGCGTCAAGAGGGCGGTCCCGGTCGTACGCGGCGTCGCCGCCCGGTTTCAGTTCGAGCAGGCGGTGCACGGTGGAGGCCTCGGCGCCGGTCAGCTCCGCCAGCCGCTTGGCGGCCCGCCCGGTCGGCGCGGCGAGCACCACCTTGGCCTTCCTGGCCCGTGCCAGCTCCACGATCGAGCGCACGGTGAAGGACTTGCCGCAGCCCGGACCGCCGGTCAGGACCGCGACCTTGCACGTCAGCGCGAGCCTGACCGCGTCCCGCTGCTCGGGGGCCAGTTCAGCACCCGTCCGGCGGGCCAGCCAGGCCAGGGCCTTGTCCCAGTCGACGTCCTGGAAGCCGGCCATCCGGTCCTCCGCGGCGCCCAGCAGCCGCCGCACCTGGGCGGTCAGCGACAGCTCGGCCCGGTGGAAGGGGACCAGGTAGACGGCGGTGAGCGGCGGCCCGCCCGCGGGGTCGGGCACGGACTCCCGCACGACGCCCTCGTCGTCGGCGGCCAGTTCGGCGAGGCACTCGATGACCAGGCCGGTGTCCACCTGGAGGAGCTTGACCCCGTCGGAGATGAGCCGGTCCTCGGGCAGGAAGCAGTGCCCCTGGTCGGTGGACTGGGACAGGGCGTACTGGAGCCCGGCCTTGACCCGCTCGGGGCTGTCGTGGGGGATGCCCACGGCCTGGGCGATCCGGTCGGCGGTCAGGAAGCCGATGCCCCAGACGTCGGCGGCGAGCCGGTAGGGGTGGTTGCGCACCACCGAGATGGAGGCGTCGCCGTACTTCTTGTAGATGCGCACCGCGATGGAGGTCGAGACGCCGACGCCCTGGAGGAAGACCATGACCTCCTTGATGGCCTTCTGCTCCTCCCAGGCGGCGCCGATGAGCTTCGTCCGCTTGGGCCCGAGGCCGGGCACTTCGACGAGCCGCTTCGGCTCGGTCTCGATGACGTCGAGGGTGTCGGTGCCGAAGTGCTCCACGATCCGGTCGGCGATCTTCGGGCCGATGCCCTTGATCAGGCCGGAGCCGAGGTAGCGGCGGATGCCCTGGATGGTCGCGGGCAGGACGGTTTGGTAGTTCTCCACGGTGAACTGCTTGCCGTACTGCGGGTGGGAGCCCCAGCGGCCCTCCATCCGCAGCGATTCACCGGGCTGCGCCCCGAGCAGTGACCCCACGACCGTGAGGAGGTCCCCGGCCCCGCGCCCGGTGTCCACCCGGGCGACGGTGTAGCCGTTCTCCTCGTTGGCGTAGGTGATCCGCTCGAGTACCCCCTCGACCACCGCCAGATTCGACATGGCTCGACGTTACCGCCGGGCACGGACAGTCAGCCCCGGCCTGTGGAAAACATCGAGGGGGTTCCGGCCTCGCGGCCGGAACCCCCTCGCGGTTACCCCTCCCCCGTCGGACTTCCCGATCCCCCCGGATCCCTCCCGGAAGTGCCGACGCCATGTACGACCCACGACCGGGCCAAACGGTTGCACACGGATTCCGGTTTTATTTTTTCTTGACCCAAGGTGCCGCCAAAACATGACAGACGTAGCGTTTCCGGCATGACCGAAGATTCCTTTGAGAACGCCGTGCTCGACGAGCTCGACGAGGACCGCCTCGGCGAGATCGCCGGGCTGCTCGGCACCGACGACGACGGCGCCCGCGACATGATCCAGACGACCGTCGGCACCCTCACGGGGGGCCTTCGGGAGAACGCCGGGGCGGACGACGAGGACGGCGCCGAAGTCCCGCCAGGCCTTCGCCGGGGCGGCCGAGCCGCCCCTCCAGGGCGTGGTCACCCTGGAGGGGCGGGCTGCTCGGCGGCGGGCTCGGCGACCTGCTGGGCCAGATCCTCGGCGGCGGGAAGAAACCGGACCGCCGAACTAGCCGGACGTGCCGGACCGGACGCCCTCCGGGCGGTCGCGCCCGGGGGCCGGACCGGAGGGGGCCGCCGCGCTATCCTCACCCCGTGGACACGGTCAGACTGCGCGACCCCGAGCCGGGTGACCTTGGCTGGATCGTGCAGCGGCACGGCGCGCTGTACGCCGCGGAGTTCGGCTGGAACGCCGAATTCGAGGGCCTCGTCGCCCGTATCGTCGCCGACTTCGCCGAGGACCACGACCCGCACCTCGAACGGGTCTGGATCGCCGAACTCGACGGCGCCCCGGTCGGCTCCGTGATGTGCGTACGGGACGACGCCCCCGGCACCGCCCGGCTGCGCCTGCTCCTGGTCGACCCCGCCGGGCGCGGCCTGGGCATCGGCGCCCGTCTCGTCGACGCCGCCGTCGCCTTCGCCCGCGAGGTCGGCTACCGCGAGCTGGTCCTGTGGACCAACGACGTCCTGACCTCCGCCCGCGTCCTCTACGAGCGGGCGGGGTTCACCCTGGTCGCGGAGAAGCCGCACCGGTCGTTCGGCGTGGACCTCACCGGTCAGGACTGGCGGCTGCACCTGCAGCAGGACGCCCCGCACTGACCTCCGCGCCGTCCGCCGCCGGAAGCGACGAGGACCGCCCGGTGTCCGTCGAGGACGACGGGCACCCCGGCCTCGACGGACGCGCCGGCCGCGAGGGTCGCGACGGTCCGAACACGGTCAGGGCCACGCCTCCCACGAGCAGGGCCGCGGCCGTCCAGCGCGGCCCGCCGACCTGCTCCCCCAGCACCAGGGCCGCCGAGGACATCCCGAAGACCGGTACGAGCAGCGAGAACGGCGCCACGGAGGAGGCCGGGTAGCGGCGCAGCAGGTAGCCCCACGCGCCGAAACCGAACACCGTGGAGACCCAGGCCACGTAGCCGATCACGCCCAGTCCCGCCCAGTCCAGTGCGCGCAGCGCCCGCAGGTCCCGCTCCGGCCCCTCCAGCAGCAGGGACAGGGCCAGCAGCGGCAGCACCGGGACCGTGCACACCCAGACCATGAAGTTCAGGGCGTCGGGCGGGGACGCCTTGCGGGTGAGGACGTTCGACACCCCCCAGCAGGCGGCGGCCGTCACCACGAGGGTGAAGCCCAGCACCGGTCCGGAGGTGCCCCCGTCCGCGGCCGCGACGGCGATGCCGGCGAGGGCCACGGCCATGCCGGTCACCCGGACCCGGCCGGGCCGCTCGCCCAGCGCCACGGCCGCGAACACGGCGGTGAACACGGCCTGGATCTGCAGCACCAGCGAGGACAGCCCGGCCGGCATCCCGGCGTCCATGCCCGTGAAGAGCAGCCCGAACTTCGCCACGCCGAGTACCAGTCCGACCCCGATCACCCACTTCCAGGCGACCTTGGGCGGGCCCACCAGGAAGACGGCCGGCACGGCCGCCACCAGGAAGCGCAGGGCGGACAGCAGCAGCGGCGGGAAGTGGTCGAGTCCGATCTCGATGACGACGAAGTTGAAGCCCCAGACGGCGGCGACGAGCACGGCGAGTGCGGTGTGTACGGGACGCATGGTCCGAGCATCGGCCCAGCGACCGTGTAGGACCAGCGCGAATTCCTTCCGCGTCGAATGAAGCAACGCTTACGATTTCCCCATGCTCGACCTCGCCCGGCTGCGCGCCCTGCACGCCGTCTCCGTCCACGGCTCGATCGCGGGCGCGGCGGCCGCCCTCGGCTACACCCCCTCCGCCGTCTCCCAGCAGATCGCCAAGCTGGAGCGGGAGACCCGCACCACCCTCCTGGAGCGCCGCGGACGCGGCATCGCGCTCACCGAGGAGGCCCGGCACCTGGCCGCGACGGCGCAGGAGTTGCTGGCGATCGTCGAGCGGGCCGAGACCACGATCGAGGAGCGCCGGGGCCGGCCGGGCGGGCTGCTGACCGTGGCGGCGTTCGCCTCCGCCGCGCGGGGGCTGCTGCCGGGGGTGCTCGCCTCGCTGGCGGAGCGTCATCCCGCGCTGGACGTACGCCTGACGGAGGTCGACCCCCACCTGTCGGTGGACCTGGTCGCCCGCGGGGTGACCGATCTGGCCGTCGCCCACGACTGGGACATCGCCCCGCTGCCCGCGCCCGAGGGGGTGGAGCAGGTGCTGATCGGCGACGACCGGTGCGACCTGCTGGTGCCGCGGGGCCATCCCTTCACCGGGCGCGCGGTGGTGCGCCGGTCGGAGCTGGGCGGCCAGCGCTGGGTGTGCCAGCCCCCGGGACGGGTCTGCCACGACTGGCTGGTGCGCACGCTGCGGGCCGAGGGCACGGAACCGGACATCGCCCACACGGCGGAGGAGAACCACACCATCGTCGCGCTGGTCGCCGCGGGGCTCGGCGTCGCGGTCGTGCCCCGGCTGGGCACAGGCGCGCTGCCGCCCGGAGCGGTGGCCGTACGCCTGGAGCCCGCCCCCGTACGCCGGCTGTACGCCCTGTGGCGGACCGGGGCCGCCCGCCGGCCCGCGATCACCGAGGCCGTGCGCACCCTCCAGGAGCACTGGCCGCCCCCGGCCCGCTGACCTCCGGCGCCGCCGGGGCCGGTGCGGCGCCCCCGTCCGGCGCGGGCGTGTCTCCCGGACACCGGCCACGGCCCGGCAGTAGCGTGCCCGGATGCCGTACCACGCGTCCCGCCGGACCCTGCTCGCCGCGGCCGCACTGGCCGCCGTCACGGGCGCCGGGGCCGCCTCCGCCGCGGGCCCGCACCAGGCCGCCGCGCCGACCGGCTGGCTGCGCCGCCTGGTGGGGCGGATGACCCTGGCGGAGAAGGTCGGCCAGCTGTTCGTCACCCGGGTGTACGGGCACTCCGCCACCGCTCCCGACCCCGCCGACGCCGAGGCGAACCTCAGCCGTTTCGGGGTGCGCAGCGCCGCCGAGCTGGTCGCCGCGTACCACGTCGGCGGGATCATCTACTTCTCCTGGGCGCACAACACCCGTGACCCGCACCAGATCGCGGAGCTGTCGAACGGCATCCAGCGGGCGGCGTTCGCGGGACGGCTGCCCGTCCCGCTGCTGATCTCGACCGACCAGGAGCACGGCGCCGTCGCCCGGGTCGGCGCGCCCGCGACGCTCTTCCCCGGCGCGATGGCGCTGGGCGCCGGGGGCTCCGCCGCCGACGCCGAGCGGGCGGCGCGGATCGCGGGGACCGAACTGGCCGCGCTCGGCATCCGCCAGGACTACGCCCCGGTCGCCGACGTGAACGTCAACCCGGCCAACCCGGTGATCGGCGTACGGTCCTTCGGGTCGGACCCGCTCGCCGTGGCCCGGCTCGTCGCGGCGCAGGTGCGCGGCTACCAGCGCGCCTCGGTCGCCGCCACCGCCAAGCACTTCCCCGGCCACGGCGACACCGAGACGGACAGCCACGTCGGTCTGCCCGTGATGCAGCACACCCGGGCGCAGTGGGAGGAGCTCGACGAGCCGCCGTTCCGGGCGGCCGTCGCCGCCGGGGTGGACGCGGTGATGACGGCGCACATCGTCTTCCCCGCCCTGGACCCCTCCGGGGACCCGGCCACCCTGTCGCGGCCCGTCGTCACCGGGCTGCTGCGCGAACGCCTCGGGTTCCGGGGCGTCGTGGTGACCGATGCCCTCGACATGGCGGGCGTCCGGCAGGAGTACGGGGACGACCGGGTGCCGGTGCTGGCCCTGAAGGCGGGCTGCGACCAGCTGCTGAACCCGCCGGACCTGCGCCTCGCGATCGGCGCGGTGCTGGCCGCCGTGCGCGCGGGCGAACTGTCCGAGGCGCGGATCGAGGAATCGGTCCTGCGGATCCTGGAACTGAAGGCGCGCCGGGGGCTGTTCGGCACCCCCTTCACCTCGGCCGGGCGGGTGGACGCCGTGGTCGGAGCCCCGGACCACCGCGCGGCGGCCGACACGATCGCCGCGGCCACGACAACGCTGCTGACGAACCCGGACGGGCTGCTGCCGCTGTCCCCGGCGACCCGGCCGCGCCTGCTGGTCACCGGGGCCGATCCGGTCTCCCCCAGCGGCACCACGGGCCCGCCCACCGCCGTCCTGGCCCGTGAGCTGACCTCTCTGGGCTTCTCGGCCGCCGCGGTGCCCACGGGGCTCTCCCCCACCGCGCAGGCCGTCACGGAGGCAGTGACGGCCGCCCGCGGCCGCGACGCGGTCCTGGTGCTCACGTACAACGTCGCCGAAGCGGGCGCGCAGGGCGGCGAGACCCCGCAGCACCTGCTGGTCCGGCGGCTGGTGGAGACGGGCGTGCCGGTGGTCGCGCTCGCCGTCCGCAACCCGTACGACGCGGCCCGGCTGCCGGCCACCGCGGCCGCCCTGGCCACGTACGCCTGGACGGACGTGGAGCTGCGGGCGGCCGCCCGCGTCCTCGCGGGCCGTGCCGCGCCCGCCGGCCGGCTGCCGGTTCCGGTGCCCGGCCGCTTCCCGCTGGGCCACGGGCTGACCTGGTGAACGCACCGGCCCCCGGGACCAGGTGGTCCCGGGGGCCGGTGGATTCAGTGCGCCGGGGTCACGGCCGCAGCTGCGGCTCGCGCTCCAGGTCGCGCTTGTCCAGCCTGGCGTCCGCCTTGGCGAGCGGGCGGGCCTTGAGCTCGCCCTTCAGGACGGCGGCCGGGGCCACTCCCGCCCACTGGAGGATCTTCGCGGTGGCCAGCGTCCGCTGGTCCTCGGTCAGCTGGGACACCCGGGCGCCGTGGTTGGCGCCGGGGGCGGTCATCACGTAGCTGTCACGCGAGCCGTATCCGAGGTGGAAGGGCTCCGCACCCCACGGGTCGTTCTGCCCGTAGACGAAGAGCATCCGGCGGGCGTTGTTGCGCACCCACAGGTCCACGTCGCGCATGACCTGCGGCTGGAACTTCATGGGGATGGAGGCCGGCACGAAGTTGCGCGGCGCCTGGTAGCCGTACCGGGTCAGGCCCTTGAGGTGCGGGAGCTTGATGTCCGGGGAGCCGAGCTGGGTACCCGCCTGGTAGTAGTACGGGGTGTACGGCTCCAGGCCCTGGTCGGTGTAGAACGAGAAGCCCGAGATGGTGTCGACGGTGTTCCAGATCTGCTCGTCGGTCGCGGTCTTGGCGTCCGGGATCGTCGCGCAGTCGGAGAGCAGGCTGTACTGCCAGAAGGCCCAGACGTAGTCGAGGACGACGGCCTCGAAGGCCTTGTCGAGGCTGCCGACGGTGGTGAAGGTGTAGCCGTTCTCGGCTGCGTAGGCGGCGTACTTGGCCTCCAGCGGCGCGCGGCGCACGAGGGCCTCGCGCTGGACGGCGTTCAGCCGGTCGCGGCACTCCTTGGTGCCGACCTTCGCGAAGAAGCGGTCGTACGCCGAGTCTTCCTTGTTCACCACGTCGTTGGGCGCGACGTACGCGACGACGCCGTCCATGTCACGCGGGTAGAAGCGCTCGTAGTACGTGGCGGTCATGCCGCCCTTGCTGCCGCCGGTGGAGAGCCACTTCTTCGAGTAGATCTTCTTCAGCTGGGCGAACAGGCGGTGCTGGTCGCTCGCGGCCTGCCAGATGTCCAGCTTGGACCAGTTGGCGGGCTCGGGGCGCGACGGCGTGAAGAATCGATACTCCAGCGACACCTGGTTGCCGTCGACGATGGTCGTCGGCTCGCTGCGGCGCGGCGCGGTGTTGACGTGGTAGCCGGAGGTGAAGAAGACGGTGGGGCGTGTGGTGTCCTTGTGCAGCAGGGTCAGCCGCTGCTGGAAGGTGGCACCCTTCGGCTTCCGGTGGTCGACCGGCTGCGTGTAGTTCAGTACGAAGAAGCGGTAACCGGGGTACGGCTTCTCCTCGATGAGGCTCATCCCCGGGACCGCGAGGATCTGGTCCTTGATGTCCGGGCCGCCGGCGGACCCGGCGGCGGTGGCCGCTCCGGCCGTCGTGCCGGCCACGCCCACGGTGCCGATGAGCACCACGAGCGACAGCAGCCATCTGAGCGCCTTGCTCATTCACCCTCCCCTTGAATTCACTGCGGAACGCCGTGAAACCTAGCGGGGGCAACACGCCTGTGAACAGACCCGGTTGGGCCGGTCCGTCACATGCGTCCCAGAAAAGCGCCTACGACCGGGTCAGCAAAGAATCCATCCGGAAGCGACAGAACCCGATCCAACCTGGCCGCGAACATACACACAACGGCTCAATGCGTACACGCTGACGGGTCCGGCGAGCCGCGCGAACCGCCCGCTGTCGCGGACCGGCACCCCGCCGCGCGGCTGCACGCTGACCATCATCTGCTGCCGTCCGCCCACCCGCCGGGGCAGGGTCACCGCGCAGGCGTGGGTGCGGGACTTGTACACGCGCACCTCACCGGTACTGAACGGCAGCGTCTTGACGTGCCGCCCGGGGCAGCCGGACGCCGCCTGCGCCCCGGACGCCGGGAGCACGCCCAGCGAAAGCGCCAGGCCGACGGCGAGCGTCCCCGCGACCCGGCCCGCGCGGCCGGGTATCCGCGGCCGCCCCTGCCCCTGCCTGCCCCACGCGTCGAACACGTTTGTTCCCCTCCGCCGTGTGTACGCATCTACGACGCACCAGGGCCGCGGATGGTTGCACCCCGCCCCGGACCGGGGCAGGGACCCGGGCGGGCGGGTGGTCCTGCGTCAGGCCGCCGCGGCCGGCTCGTCCTCGCCGACGAAGGCCCGCCACAGCTGCGCGTACCGCCCGCCGAGCGCGAGGAGCTGCGCGTGGGTGCCGTCCTCGACCACCCGGCCGCGGTCCATCACCACGACCCGGTCGGCGCGCGCGGCCGTGGTCAGCCGGTGGGCGACGACGAGGGTGGTGCGCTTGCCGGCGAGCCGGTCGGTGGCCTGGTTGACCAGGGCCTCGGTGGCCAGGTCCAGGGCCGCGGTGGCCTCGTCGAGCAGGAGGACGTCGGGGTCGACGAGCTCGGCGCGGGCCAGCGCGATCAGCTGGCGCTGGCCGGCGGAGAGGTTCCGGCCGCGTTCTGCCACGGTGTGCAGGTAGCCGCCGTCGAGCGTCGCGATCATCTCGTGGGCGCCGACCGCACGGGCCGCGGCCTCCACCTCGGCGTCGCTCGCGTCCGGGCGTCCGTACGCGATGGCGTCCCGGACGGTGCCCTGGAAGAGGTACGACTCCTGGGGGACCACGCCGAGCCGGTGCCGGTAGCCGGTCAGGTCGAGCTCGCGCAGGTCGGTGCCGTCCGCGGTGACCCGGCCGCCGGTCGGGTCATAGAACCGGGCGACCAGCTTGACCAGGGTGGACTTCCCGGCGCCGGTCTCGCCGACGAAGGCGACCGTCTGTCCGGCCGGTATCCGCAGGTCGATGCCCGAGAGGGCGTCGCCCTTCTCGCCGCGCTGCTCGGCGGTGCCGTAGGCGAAGTGGACGTCCTCGAAGGCGATCTCGCCGCGCAGCGCGGTGACCTCGCGGGGCCGCTCGGGCGCGGGAGTGGTGGTCGGCTCGCGCAGCAGCTCCTGCATGCGGCCCAGCGAGACGGTGGCCTGCTGGTAGCCGTCGAACACCTGGGACAGCTGCTGGACGGGGGCGAAGAACAGGTCGATGTAGAGGAGGTACGCGACCAGGGCGCCGGTGGTCAGCGTCCCGGCCTCGACCCGGCCGGCGCCGACGATGAGGACGGCGGCGGCCGCGACGGAGGCCAGCAGCTGGACGAAGGGGAAGTAGACGGATATCAGCCACTGGCCGCGTACCCGCGCCTCGCGGTACTCGTCGCTGCGTGCGGCGAACCGGGCGGCGCCGGCCCGCTCGCGGCGGAAGGCCTGCACGATCCGCAGCCCGGCCACGGACTCCTGGAGGTCGGAGTTGACCACGGAGACCCGGTCGCGGGCCAGTTCGTAGGCCCTGACCGACTTGCGGCGGAACACGATGGTGCCGAGCACCAGCACGGGCAGGGTGGCGAAGACGATCAGTGCGAGCTGTACGTCGATGACGAGCAGCGCGACCAGGATGCCGAAGAAGGTGAAGACGGAGACGACGGCGGTGACCAGGCCGGTCTGCAGGAACGTGCTGAGCGCGTCCACGTCGGTGGTCATCCGGGTCATGATCCGGCCGGTCAGCTCGCGCTCGTAGTAGTCGAGGCCGAGCCGCTGGAGCTGCGCGAAGATCTTGACGCGCAGGGTGTACAGCACCCGCTCGCCGGTCCGCCCGGTCATCCGGGTCTCGGCGAACTGCGCGGCCCACTGGCCGAGCACGACGACGAGGGCGAGCCCCGCAGCGGCCCAGACGGCGCCGAGGGCCATGCGCTCCACGCCCTCGTCGATGCCGTGCCGGATCAGTACGGGCAGCAGGAGGCCGGCGCCCGCGTCCAGCGCGACCAGGGCCAGGCTGACCGCGAGCGGGGCCCAGAACCCCTGGAGCAGGCGGCGCAGGCCGTAGCTGCCCTCGGCGGCCGCGGCCCGCTCCTCGTCGACCGCGGGGACGTCGTCGGCCGGCGGCAGGGCCGCGACCTGGGCGAGCAGTTCGGGGGTGGCGGGCATGCCCGCGACGGCGCCGGCCATGGAGGGCGGGCCGCCGGCGGCGCCGGCCGTGGCCCCGGGGGCGGCGGGGCCGCCGGACCCGGCGTCCCGGGCGTCCTCCGCGCGCCGCCACAGCTCCGGGGTCACGCCGTCGGCGACCCGTCGCTTGGCGTTGACCGGTTCGGCGTCGATCTCGGCCTCGATCTCCAGGTCCTCGAGGTCGCGTTCCAGGTCGGCGATGACCCTGGCCTCGGACTCCGGCAGCCGCGGGGACCCGGCGCCCAGGACCTCGGGGTCGGTCAGCAGCCGCCGGTAGAGCGGGGACCGCCGCTGCAGTTCCTCGTGCGTGCCGATGTCGGAGAGCCGCCCCCGGTCGAGTACGGCGATCCGGTCGGCCAGCGCGAGGGTGGAGCGGCGGTGGGCGATCAGCAGGGTGGTGCGGCCCTCCATGACGGTGCGCAGCGCCTCGTGGATCTCGTGCTCGATCCGGGCGTCGACGGCGGACGTGGCGTCGTCGAGGAGGAGCAGCCGGGGGTCGGTGAGGATGGCGCGGGCCAGGGCGATGCGCTGGCGCTGGCCGCCGGAGAGGGTGAGGCCGTGCTCGCCGACCGTGGTGTCGTACCCGTCGGGCAGGGCTTCGATGAAGCCGTCCGCCTGGGCTGCGCGGGCGGCGGCGCGGATCTCCTCCTCGCTCGCTTCCGGGTGCCCGTACGCGATGTTGCCGCGGACGGTGTCGGAGAAGAGGAAGCTGTCCTCGGGGACCAGGCCGATGGCGGCGCGCAGCGAGTCCTGGGTCAGCTCGCGGACGTCGTGGCCGCCGACACGGACGGCGCCGCCGGTGACGTCGTAGAAGCGGGGCAGGAGCAGCGAGAGGGTGGACTTGCCGCTGCCGGAGGTGCCGACGACGGCGACGGTCTCGCCGGGGGCGATGGTCAGGGAGAGGCCGTCGAGCACCGGGCGGGAGTCTTCGTACGCGAAGGAGACCCGGTCGAATTCGACGGTGGCGGGGGCGTCGGCGGGCAGGTCGACGGTGCCGTCCGTGAGCGTCGGCTCGGTGTCGACGAGCTCCAGCACGCGCTCGACGCCGGCCCTGGCCTGCTGGCCGACGGTGAGCACCATGGCCAGCATGCGCACGGGTCCGACGAGCTGGGCGAGGTAGGTGGAGAAGGCCACGAAGGTGCCGAGGGTGACCTGGCCGCGGGTGGCCATCCAGCCGCCGAGGGCCAGCATCGCGACCTGGGCGAGGGCGGGTACGGCCTGGAGGGCGGGGGTGTAGCGGGAGTTCAGCCGGATGGTGCGCAGGCGTCCCGCGAAGAGCCGGCGGCCGGCTTCGCGGAGCTTTCCGCTCTCCTGGCTCTCCTGGCCGAAGCCCTTGACGACGCGGACGCCGGTGACGGCGCCGTCGACGACGGTCGCGACGGCTGCGGCCTGGCCCTGGGCGTACCAGGTGGCGGGGAAGAGCTTGATGCGGCTGCGCTTGGCGATGAACCAGAGCGCGGGGGCCATGGCGAGGGCGACGAGGGTCAGCAGCGGCGAGAGCCACAGCATGACGGCCAGGGATATGCCGAAGAGGAGGAAGTTCCCGATGGTCATCGGGAGCATGAAGAGCAGGCCCTGGATCAGCTGGAGGTCGCTGGTGGCCCGGCCGACGACCTGGCCGGTGGACAGCTCGTCCTGGCGCCGGCCGTCGAGGCGGGCGATGGTGGCGTACATCTCGGCGCGCAGGTCGTGCTGGACGTCGAGGGCGAGCCGGCCGCCGTAGTACCGGCGTATGTACGTCATCGCGTACACGACGACCGCGGCGCCTATGAGCAGGCCGGCCCACGGTCCCATGGGCTTGCTCTGGTCCCCGATGACGTCGTCGATGATCACCTTGGTGACCAGCGGGACGAGGGCCATGACGGCCATTCCGGCCAGTGAGGACCCGAGGGCGAGCAGCACGTTGCGCCGGTAGCGCCAGGTGTACCCGGCCAGCCTCCTGGCCCAGCCGTCGCGTTTCGGATCTCCGGCTTTCTCTGCCGCCGCCACGTGGGCCTCCCCTGTTGTCCGCCGTTTGTCCGTTTCCCGCCGGAAGCCCCAACGCCCCGAGCTGCCGATTTCATCCCGCTGCAACAATCCGCGGGGTCGGTCGGCCCGACTCGGGCAGGTCCGGCGGCCGGACGGCGGACGTCCGGGAGCGCTACAGGTGGGTGGGGGCGAACATCCGCAGGACGGCCGGCAGCACGACGACCGAGGGACCGGGGGCGGCGAGGGACTTCGTGAGGTCGTCGGCGAGGGATTCCGGCGTGCTGCGGACGGCGGGGACCCCGAAGGACTCCGCGAGGGCGACGAAGTCGGGGCGGGTCAGCTCGGTGCCGGCGGCGCTGCCGAAGGCGTCGGTCATGTACTCGCGCAGGATGCCGTAGCCGCCGTCGTCCACGATCAGCCAGGTGACGTCGAGGTCGTGCTGGCGCGCGGTGGCCAGCTCGGCGATCGAGTACATCGCGCCGCCGTCGCCGGAGACGGCGAGCACGGGGGTGCCGGGCTCGGCGACGGCCGCGCCGAGCGCGGCGGGGAAGGCGTAGCCCAGGCCGCCCGCACCCTGCGCCGAGTGCATGGTGTTGGGGTGGCGGGCGTCGAAGGCCGACCAGGCCCAGTAGCCGAGGATCGTCATGTCCCAGAAGGACGGCGAGCGGGCCGGGAGGGCGGCGCGTACGGACGCCAGGACCTGCTGTTCCAGCTCCAGGCCCTGTCCGGCGATCCGGTCCCGGATCTCGGCGAGGACGGCGCGGACGCGCTCGGGCGCGTCCGGGTCGGGGCGCTCGGCGACGGTCTCCAGCAGGGCCTGGAGGGCGAGGCGGGCGTCGGCGTGGATGCCGAGGGCGGGGTGGTTGGACTCCAGCTTGCCGAGGTCGGCGTCGATCTGCACGATCCGGCCGGCGGGCAGGAAGGTGTGGTAGTTCGACGACAGCTCGCCGAGCCCGGAGCCCACGACCAGGAGGACGTCCGCGTCCTCGAGGAAGTCGGTCGTGTGGCGGTCCTCCAGCCAGGACTGGAGGGAGAGCGGGTGGGTCCAGGGGAAGGCGCCCTTGCCGCCGAAGGTGGTGACGACGGGGGCGTTGAGGCGCTCGGCGAGCTGCCGGAGCTTCTTGGCGGCGTCGGAGCGTACGACGCCGCCGCCCGCGATGATCACCGGGCGGGCCGCGTTCTCCAGCCAGTGCGCGGCGAGGGCGGTCAGCTCGGGCCGCGGGGCGAGTTCGTGCGGGGTCGCGTCCACCCCCGTGACCTGGGGGATCACGGTCTCGGCGCGGATGACGTCCTCGGGGATCTCCACCCAGACCGGCCCGTGCGGGGCGGTGAGGGCGGATTCCCAGGCCGCCGCGATGGCGGACGGGATCTGCGAGGGGGTCCGGACGAGGTGGACGGACTTCACGATGTCGCGGACGGAGGCCTGCTGGTCGCGCAGCTCGTGCAGGTAGCCGCGGCGGCCGCCGCCGAGGCCGGCGCTGGGCACCTGGGAGGAGATCGCGACGACGGGCGCGGAGGCGGCGGCCGCCTCCTGGAGCGCGGCGAGGGAGGTCAGTGCCCCGGGGCCGGTGGAGACCAGCAGGGGGGCCGCCTCGCCGGTGATGCGGCCGTACGCGTCGGCGGCGAATCCGGCGTTGTTCTCGACCCGCAGCCCGATCAGGCGCAGGTCGGAGCGGCGGACGGCGTCGAAGACGCCGAGCGCGTGCTGCCCCGGGAGCCCGAAGACCGTGGTGGCCCCGAGCCCCTGGAGCGTTTCCACGACCAGGTCTCCGCCCGTCCGGCCGGGCGGGGGCGCGAGGGCCGCCGCCTTCTGGGCCTCGGTGGGACGGAGTACCAGGTCGTGGTCGTGCGTCACGCGTGTGTCAGCCCTTCGGGTTCGCCTTCGCCGCGGCGATCTGCCGGCTCATGATCGTGGTGAGCTCGTACGCGGTGTGCGAGGCCGCGACCGAGGTGATCTCGGCGTGATCGTACGCCGGGGCGACCTCGACCACGTCCGCGGAGACGAGGTTGCAGGAGGACAGGCCGCGGATGATCTCCAGCAGCTCGCGGGAGGTCATGCCGCCCGCCTCGGGGGTGCCGGTGCCGGGCGCGTGGGCCGGGTCGAGCACGTCGATGTCGATGGAGATGTACAGCGGGCGGTCGCCGATGCGCTGGCGCAGCTGGTCGGCGACCTCGTCGGCGCCGCGGCGGTAGACGTCGGCGGAGGTGACGATGCCGAAGCCCATCTTGGCGTCGTCGTCGAGGTCCTGCTTGCCGTACAGCGGGCCGCGGGTGCCGACGTGGGAGAGCGCCTCGGTGTCGAGGATGCCCTCCTCGACGGCGCGGCGGAACGGCGTGCCGTGGGTGTACTCGGCGCCGAAGTACGTGTCCCAGGTGTCGAGGTGGGCGTCGAAGTGCAGCAGCGCGACCGGGCCGTGCTTCTTGGCGACCGAGCGGAGCAGCGGCAGGGCGATGGTGTGGTCGCCGCCGAGGGTCATCAGGCGGGAGCCGGCGCCGAGCAGCTCGTCGGCGGCGGCCTCGACCGTCTCGACGGCCTCGTTGATGTTGAAGGGGTTCACCGCGATGTCGCCGGCGTCCGCGACCTGGGCCAGGGCGAAGGGGGACGCGTCCTGGGCCGGGTTGTAGGGGCGCAGCAGGCGGGAGGCCTCGCGGATGGCGTTGCCGCCGAAGCGGGCGCCGGGGCGGTAGGAGACGCCGGAGTCGAAGGGGACACCGACCACGGCGACGTCGGCGGAGCCGACCTCGTCCAGGCGGGGCAGGCGGGCGAAGGTCGCCGGGCCCGCGTACCGCGGGATGCGGGAGGAGTCGACGGGTCCGCGCGGCTGCTGCTCGGTGCTCATGAGGGGTGCCCTTCTCGGCTGTGTGTGCGGTCCTTCGAGCGTAGGCGGCTGCCTGCCCGGCCGCGAAGTGTACGTTTTCACCATAGAAAGCCACTCGAATGTACGGAGCATCCATGCCGGACCTGCCTCCCTCGGATCCCGTCCCCCTGGCCGCCCTGCTCGGTGTGCCGGAGCTGGGCCTGCGCAGGCTCGCGGGGCCGGCGGACGCGGTGGTGCACGGGGTGCACGCCTCGGAGATGGCCGACCCGTCGCCGTACCTGCTGGGCGGCGAGCTGCTGCTGACCGCCGGAGCGGCGGCGGGCGGGGACCCGGAGGCGTACGTGGCGCGGCTGGTGGAGGCGGGGGCGGCGGGGCTCGGCTTCGGGGTGGCCCCGGTGCACGAGGAGGCGCCGCCGGGTCTGGCCGCGGCGTGCGAGCGGTACGGGCTGGCGCTGCTGGAGGTGCCGCAGCGGACGCCGTTCACGGCCGTGGCGCGGACGGTGTGGCGGCTGATGGCGGAGGCCCGGACCCGGGAGCTGCGCCGGGTGACGGAGGCCCAGCGGTCCCTGGCCGCGGCGGCGTCCCGCCCGGACCCGGTGCCCGCGGTGCTGTCCCGGCTGGCGGCGGCGGTCTCGGGCCACGCGGAACTGTGGACGGCGCCGGCCGCGACGCCGGGGAGCAGCGGGGTCCGGGGCGGCCGTGCGGCGCCGCCGCAGGGCGTGCGCGAGGCGCTGGACGCGCTGTGCGCCCGGGTGGGCGGGGGCGGGCCGGTGACGGCCAGCGACTCGGCCGCCGGGTGGCACCTGGCCGCCTACGCCCTCACCCGCGCGCACGGCCCGGGACCGGCGGCGCCCGGGGCCGTCCTCGCCGTCGCGACGCCCGGCCGGGCCCCCGGCGACCACACCATCGCCGGGGTCGCCGCCGTCCTGCTCACCCTGCTCACCACCACCCGCCCCACCGGGACCGGCGCGGAGCCGGCGGCCCTCGCCCGGCTGCTGCTCGACGGCTCCCCCGCCGAGGCCGTCGCCCTCCTCGGTCCCGGGCCGTGGCACGTCGTACACGCCCGGGCGAACCCGGGCCCCGGCGACCCTGCGGCCCTCGCCGCGGCGCTCGGCACCACCCTGGCCGCCGCCGAGGGGGACCTCGTCCGCCTGATCGCCCGCGGCGAGCCCGCCGCGCAGCCGGGCTGGACCCTGGGCGCCTCCGCGCCCGTACCCGCCGACCTGCTGCCGGCCGCCGACGCGCAGGCCGCCCGGGCCCTGCGCCGTGCGCGCGGTGCCCGCAGGCCGCTGGCGCGCCACACCGAGGCCGGTCTGGACGCGCTCGTCACCCCCGGCGAGGCCCGGGCGCACGCCCGCGCGCTGCTCGCGGCCCTCTCCCCGGCCCAGGGCGAGACGCTGCGCGCGTGGCTGGGCCAGCACGGCAGTTGGGACCGGACCGCGGCGGCCCTCGGCGTGCACCGCAACACCGTCCGCCAGCGCATCGCCCGGTCCGCCGCCCTGCTCGGACGGGACCTGGACGATCCGGACACCCGGATGGAGCTGTGGTTCGCCCTGCGCTGGCTCCCGGACGTGACGCACGACTCTGGACAGGCCGAGTGACTCCCCGGTAACTTAATATGAGCAAGCGCTTAGAACAGGACAGCCCCGAAGGAGGCGGCTCGTGCGCCGTACCGTATTCAACGAGGACCACGAGGCGTTCCGGGAGACCATCCGGGCCTTCATCGAGGCCGAGGTCGTGCCGGTCTACGACGAGTGGTTCGCCGCGGGCCAGGCGCCGCGCGACTTCTACTACAAGCTCGGCGAGCTGGGCGTCTTCGGGATCAACGTCCCCGAGGAGTTCGGCGGCGCGGGCCTGGACACGCACAAGTTCGAGGCCGTCCTCTACGAGGAGACCTCGCGCGCGGGCGTGAACTTCGGCGGCTCCGGCGTCCACGTGCTGCTGGCCCTGCCCTACATCAAGATGCTCGCCACCGACGAGCAGAAGAAGAACTACCTCCCGAAGTTCGTCTCCGGCGAGGAGATGTGGGCACTGGCGATGACCGAGCCGGGCACCGGCTCCGACGTCGCGGGCATGAAGACCACCGCCAAGCTCTCCGAGGACGGCACGCACTACGTCCTCAACGGCTCCAAGACCTTCATCACCGGTGGCGTCCACGCCGACCGCGTGATCGTCTGCGCCCGCACCTCCGCCCCGCGCGAGGACGACCGCCGCTTCGGCATCTCCCTCTTCGCCGTGGACACCAAGTCCGAGGGCTACTCCATCGGCCGCAAGCTCGACAAGCTCGGCCTGCGCACGTCCGACACCGCCGAGCTGGCGTTCGTCGACGTGAAGGTGCCGGTCGAGGACCTGCTCGGCGAGGAGGGCAAGGGCTTCTACTACCTCGGCCACAACCTGGCCTCCGAGCGCTGGGGCATCGCCTTCGGCGCCTACGCCCAGGCCGCCGCCGCCGTCCGCTTCGCCCAGCAGTACGTCACGGACCGCACGGTCTTCGGCAAGCCGGTCGCGCACTTCCAGAACACCAAGTTCGAGCTGGCCGCCTGCCAGGCCGAGGTGGACGCGGCCCAGGCCGTCGCCGACCGCGCCCTGGAGGCCCTGGACGCGGGCGAGCTGACCCCGGCCGAGGCCGCCTCCGCCAAGCTGTTCTGCACCGAGGTCGCCCACCGCGTCATCGACCGCTGCCTCCAGCTGCACGGCGGCTACGGCTACATGAACGAGTACCCGATCGCCCGCCTGTACGCCGACAACCGCGTCAACCGCATCTACGGCGGCACCAGCGAGATCATGAAGTCGATCATCGCCAAGTCGATGGGCCTGTAAGTCCCCTTGGCCGAGCTCGACATGAACGCGGCGCTCGCCGATCTCCTCGATCTGCTCGACCTGGAGCAGATCGAGGAGAACATCTTCCGCGGCACGAGCCGGACCTCGCTCGTGCCGCGCGTCTTCGGCGGACAGGTCGCGGCGCAGGCCCTCGTCGCGGCCGGCCGGACCGTGCCCGCGGACCGGACCCCGCACTCGCTGCACTCCTACTTCCTGCGGACCGGGGACGCGGGCGCCCCCATCGTGTACTCCGTCGACCGGATCCGCGACGGGCGCTCCTTCACCACCCGCCGGGTGGTGGCCGTGCAGCACGGACAGCCGATCTTCCACCTCTCCGCGTCCTTCCAGACGTACGAGGAGGGGCTGGACCACCAGACGCCGATGCCCGCGGCACCGGATCCCGAGTCCCTCCCCACAGCGGCCGAGTCCCTCCCGCGCTACCGGGAGCTCTTCCGCGACCCCGGCACCGTCGAGCGGCTGGCCGCCGCCCGCGCCGCGGTGGACCTGCGGTACGCGACGACCCCGCCGTGGGGCAGCATCGGCGAGCCGGTCGAGCCCCGCTCCCAGGTCTGGTTCCGCACGCAGGGCAAGCTCGCGGACGATCCCCTGCTGCACACCTGCCTGGCCACCTACGTGTCCGACATGACCCTGCTCGACTCGGTGCTGCTCGCGCACGGTCGGGGCGGCTGGGCCGTCGGCGACGTCGTGGGCGCCTCGCTCGACCACGCCATGTGGTTCCACCGGCCGTTCCGCGCCGACGAATGGCTGCTGTACGACCAGGAGTCGCCGTCCGCACACGGCGGCCGGGGGCTGGGCCAGGCCCGCATCTACACCCAGGACGGGCAGCTGGCGATCACGGTGATCCAGGAGGGTGTCGTGCGCGTCCCGCGTTAGAGCGTGCCCGGCGGCGCCACCCAGGCGGTGGGCCGGCCGGTGGCCCGGGCCACGGTCTCGAAGTCGGCGTCGCAGTGCAGGACGACGAGGCCGTTCGACTCCGCGGGGCAGCCGGGAGGAGGTCGACCGGCCCCGCGCTGCGGTGCCGGCCCTTGTCCGTCAGCGTCCGTTGGACCGTGAGCACACGCCGACGACTCCCGTGACCAGATGGTCGACCCAGCGGGACTGGACCTTCTTGTCTTCAAGGACGCGCACGATTGCCGATGTGCCGATCAGGTGGGTGTCTCCACATGAAGCGTATGGCCGTTGCCCGGGACAGGTCAGGACCCATCACCCGTACGGGCTACCCCTCCCCGAGACCCGCCGCTTCCAGGAGGTACGCCGTCATCGGGTCGTAGTAGCGCGGGTCGCGGACGTGGTCGTCCAGGGGGACCACGACCTCGACCGTGCCCTCCGCCTCGCCGAGGAAGAGCGCCGGGTCGTTGCAGTCCGCGTACGCGACGGCGTCCAGGCCCCGCTGGGCGGCGCAGCCCGCCCAGCCGTGGTCCGCGACGACCAGGTCCGGCTGCGGGCGGCCCGCCGCGGCGAGGCCGTCGAGGATCGCCGCCATCGGCTGCGGCGAATGCGTGTGCCACAGGGTCGCCCCGCGCTCCAGCACTGCCACGTCGGCGAACTGCCAGACCTGGGCCTCGTCGGCGGTGAGGTCCTGCGGGATGACCACGATCTCGCAGCCCGCGGCGCGCAGCGCGGCGGCGGTGGCGCGGTGGACGTCCAGCAGACCGCCCGGGTGCCCGGTGGCCAGCAGGACGGACTGGCGGTCGACAGCCGCCTTGCGCAGCCGGGCCGCCATCCGGTCCAGCGCGTCGACGGTCAGCTGGGGGTCGATGGTGTCCTGGCCGTGCCGGTGCTCGGGGTCGTCGATCACTCCGCAGCGCTCGGCCATGACGGCGAGCACGTCCTGCTCGTCGGCCCAGCGGTCGCCCAGCTCCAGGCCCAGCCAGTAGTGGCGGTCGCCGTTGGCGAGCCTGCGGTAGTGGGAGAGGTTGTTCTCCCGCGGTGTGGCGACATCGCCGGCGATGCGCGTACGGATGAGGTGCTCGATCAGGGCGGCGCGGCTGGGTATCGGCATGGGTGCCATTCTGCCGCCGTCCGGGCGGAGGCGTGCGGTCCGTTCCGCCAGCCGGACGTTCCGGGGCGGCGGGCGGGCCGGACCGGCCGCGGGGTCAGCCGGAGAGCGCGCCGAACGCCCCGTGGGCGAGGCGGCGCAGCAGCGCCTCGGTGGCGTCCCGTCCCGGCAGTCCGGTCCCGTGCGGGGACCCGAGGTGCGGGGTGGAGTTCAGCAGTCCGAAGACGGCGTGCACGGCGGCCCGCGCCTCGGCCTCGGGCACGCCCGGGTGGAGCTGCCGTACGACCTCGACCCACAGCTCCACGTACTGCCGCTGGAGCTGGCGCACCAGCTTGCGGTCCTCGTCCCGCAGCCGGTCCAGTTCGCGGTCGTGCAGTGTGATCAGGGGGCGGTCGTCGAGGGCGAAGTCGATGTGCCCGTCGATGAGGGAGGCCAGGACGGAGGCCGGGTCGCCCGCTGCCTCGGCCACGCGGTAGCGGCCGCCGGTCAGCAGCCGCTCGCTGATGCCGACGAGCAGCTCGGCCAGCATGGCGTCCTTGCCGGCGAAGTGCCGGTAGAGGCCGGGGCCGCTGATGCCGACCGCCGCCCCTATCTCGTCCACGCCGACGCCGTGGAATCCGCGCTCGGCGAAGAGGCGGGCAGCCTCCTTGAGGATCTGCTCGCGACGGGTCGGCGCGGCGGCTCTGGTGCTCATGGGAATTCATTCTAGACAGGGCTGTTAGCGCTCGTTAACCTGGTGCGCACAAGCGTTAACGCTCATTAACCGCATGAACCGAGCAAGGGAGCTCTGGGGATGCAGCAGGCACCAGTGCTGGCGAGCGCCGCCGATCCGGCCTCCGCGGCCTGGCGGACCAACGAGGCCGCCCATCAGGAGCTCTCCGAAGGGCTGCGCGAACGCCTCGCGGCCGCCCGCGAAGGCGGCGGCGAGAAGGCCCGTGCCCGGCACACGGCGCGCGGCAAGCTCCTGCCCCGCGACCGCGTGGACACGCTCCTCGACCCCGGCTCGCCCTTCCTGGAGCTGGCCCCGCTGGCCGCCGACGGGATGTACGGCGGCGCGGCCCCGGCCGCCGGGGTGATCGCGGGCATCGGCCGGGTCAGCGGCCGCGAGTGCGTGATCGTGGCGAACGACGCCACCGTCAAGGGCGGCACGTACTACCCGATGACCGTCAAGAAGCACCTGCGCGCCCAGGAAGTGGCTCTGGAGAACCGTCTCCCCTGCCTGTACCTGGTCGACTCCGGAGGCGCCTTCCTGCCCATGCAGGACGAGGTCTTCCCGGACCGCGAGCACTTCGGCCGGATCTTCTACAACCAGGCCCGCATGTCGGGGGCCGGCATCCCGCAGATCGCGGCCGTGCTCGGCTCCTGCACCGCGGGCGGCGCGTACGTACCGGCGATGAGCGACGAGGCCGTGATCGTCCGCAACCAGGGCACGATCTTCCTCGGCGGACCGCCGCTGGTGAAGGCCGCGACCGGCGAGGTCGTCACCGCCGAGGAGCTCGGCGGCGGCGAGGTGCACTCCCGGACCTCCGGCGTCACCGACCACCTCGCGGAGGACGACGCCCACGCGCTGCGGATCGTACGGAACATCGTGGCCACCCTCCCGGAGCGCGGCCCGCTGCCCTGGACCGTGGAGGCGCCCGAGGAGCCGAAGGTCGACCCGGCCGGGCTGTACGGGGCGGTCCCGGTGGACTCCCGCACCCCCTACGACGCCCGCGAGATCATCGCCCGCGTCGTGGACGGCTCCCGCTTCCAGGAGTTCAAGGCCGAGTACGGCCAGACGCTGGTCACCGGCTTCGCGCGGATCCACGGCCACCCCGTCGGCATCGTCGCGAACAACGGCATCCTGTTCTCCGAATCCGCCCAGAAGGGCGCCCACTTCATCGAGTTGTGCGACCAGCGCGGCATCCCCCTGGTGTTCCTCCAGAACATCTCCGGCTTCATGGTCGGCCGGGACTACGAGGCCGGCGGCATCGCCAAGCACGGCGCCAAGATGGTGACGGCGGTGGCCTGCACCCGGGTCCCCAAGCTGACGGTGGTCGTGGGCGGTTCGTACGGCGCGGGCAACTACTCCATGTGCGGACGGGCCTATTCCCCGCGCTTCCTGTGGATGTGGCCGAACGCCAAGATCTCCGTGATGGGCGGCGAGCAGGCGGCCTCGGTCCTGGCCACGGTCAAGCGGGACCAGCTGGAGGCCCGCGGGGAGTACTGGTCGCAGGACGACGAGGAGGCCTTCAAGGACCCGGTCCGCTCCCAGTACGAGCACCAGGGCAGCGCCTACTACGCCACGGCACGGCTGTGGGACGACGGCGTCATCGACCCGATGGAGACCCGGCAGGTGCTGGGCCTGGCTCTGACCGCCTGCGGCAACGCCCCGCTGGGCGACCCCGCCTTCGGCATCTTCCGCATGTGAGGACCCATTTCATGTCTTCGATGTTCAGCACCGTCCTGGTGGCGAACCGCGGCGAGATCGCGGTCCGCGTGATCCGCACGCTGCGCGAGCTGGGCGTGCGCTCGGTGGCCGTGTTCAGCGACGCGGACGCCGACGCCCGGCACGTACGCGAGGCGGACACCGCCGTCCGGATCGGCCCCGCGGCCGCCGCGCAGAGCTATCTGTCCGTGGAGAACCTGCTCGACGCGGCGGCCCGTACGGGAGCGCAGGCGGTCCACCCGGGATACGGCTTCCTCGCGGAGAACGCCGCCTTCGCGGCCGCCTGCGAGAAGGCCGGCCTGGCCTTCATCGGCCCGCCCGCCTCCGCCATCTCGCTCATGGGCGACAAGATCCGCGCCAAGGAGACCGTGAAGGCCGCCGGCGTCCCGGTGGTCCCCGGATCCTCGGGCAGCGGCCTCACCGACGCCGAACTGACCGAGGCGGCCCGCGCGATCGGCATGCCGGTCCTGCTCAAGCCCTCCGCGGGCGGCGGCGGCAAGGGCATGCGGCTCGTGCGCGACGAGCGCGCGCTGGCCGAGGAGATCGCGGCGGCCCGCCGCGAGGCCCGGTCCTCCTTCGGCGACGACACCCTGCTCGTCGAGCGCTGGATCGACCGGCCGCGGCACATCGAGATCCAGGTGCTGGCGGACGGCCACGGCAACGTCCTGCACCTGGGCGAGCGCGAGTGCTCGCTCCAGCGCCGCCACCAGAAGATCATCGAAGAGGCGCCCAGCGTCCTGCTGACCCCGGAGATCCGGGAGTCGATGGGCGAGGCGGCCGTCCAGGCGGCCCGCGCCTGCGGCTACGTCGGCGCGGGCACGGTGGAGTTCATCGTCCCCGGCGGCGACCCGTCCTCGTACTACTTCATGGAGATGAACACCCGCCTCCAGGTCGAGCACCCCGTCACCGAGCTCGTGACCGGGCTGGACCTGGTCGAGCTCCAGCTGCGGGTGGCCGCCGGGGAGCGGCTGCCGGTGACCCAGTCCGAGGTGGTCCTCAACGGGCACGCGGTGGAGGCCCGGATCTGCGCCGAGGACCCCTCCCGCGGCTTCCTCCCCTCCGGCGGTACGGTCCTCTCCCTCTCGGAGCCCGCCGGCGCGGCGGTCCGCACGGACTCGGGCCTGACCGAGGGCGCCGAGGTCGGGAGCACGTACGACCCGATGCTCTCCAAGGTCATCGCCTGGGGCCCCGACCGCGCCTCCGCCCTGCGGACGCTGCGCGCGGCCCTCGCGGAGAACGTCATCCTGGGCGTGCCGACCAACACCGGCTTCCTGCGCCGCCTGCTCGCGCACCCCGACGTGGTCACCGGCGACCTCGACACCGGGCTGGTCGAGCGCGAGCTCGACGGGCTGCTCCCGGAAGGGCTTCCGGCGGAGGTCCTCGAGGCCGCCGCGGCCGTACGGGAAGCAGCGCTGACCCCTGCGGTACGGGACGGCGGCTGGACGGATCCTTTCTCCGTGCCCAGCGGCTGGCGGCTCGGCGGCACCCCGGCGCCGCTCGCCCACTGGTTCCGGGTGCCCGGCCACGAGCCGGTCCGGCACGAGCCCGTGGACCGGGCCCGCCACCGGGTCGGCGGCGGACGGGTGTCGGTCACGGTCGACGGCATCGTGCACACCTTCTCGTACGTCCCCTCCCCGGAGGGCGTCTGGCTCGGCCGCGACGGGGACACCTGGCACGTGCTCGACCACGACCCGGTCGCGGCGAGCCTCGGCGGCGCCCGCCACGGCGGAGCCGACACCCTGGCCGCGCCCATGCCCGGCACCGTCACCGTCGTGAAGGTGGCCGTCGGGGACAGGGTCACGGCCGGTCAGAGCCTGCTGGTCGTCGAGGCCATGAAGATGGAGCACGTCATCTCCGCCCCGCACGCCGGCACGGTCACCGAGCTCGACGTCGCCCCCGGCACCACCGTCGCCATGGACCAGGTGCTCGCCGTGGTGACCCCCGACGAGCCCGACGACGCCGAGGCCGGGGCCGACGCCGGGGAGGCCGGCAAGTGAGCGCCCCCGGACTGCCCATGACCGTACCCGCGGCCGGACTTCCGGCCCGGGTCCGCATCCACGAGGTCGGCGCCCGCGACGGGCTGCAGAACGAGCAGACGGCCGTGCCCACCGAGGTCAAGGCCGAGTTCATCCGCCGGCTGGCCGGCGCCGGGCTCACCACCATCGAGGCCACCAGCTTCGTCCACCCCAAGTGGGTCCCGCAGCTCGCGGACGCCGAGGAGCTCTTCCCGCTCCTCGGCGGCGTCGCGGCGGACCTGCCCGTGCTCGTCCCCAACGAACGCGGCCTGGAGCGCGCCCTCGCCCTGGGCGCGAGCCGGATCGCCGTGTTCGGCTCCGCCTCGGAGACGTTCGCGGCCCGCAACCTGAACCGTACGGTCGACGAGTCGCTGGCCATGTTCGAGCCGGTCGTCGCCCGCGGCAAGGACGCCGGGATGCACGTCCGCGGCTACCTGTCCATGTGCTTCGGCGACCCCTGGGAAGGCCCCGTCCCGGTGGCCCAGGTGGTCCGCGTCGCCAGGGCGCTGCTCGACCTCGGCTGCGACGAGCTGAGCCTCGGCGACACCATCGGCGTCGCCACCCCGGGTCACGTACAGGCCCTGCTCGCCGGTCTCGGCGAGGCGGGGGTGGGCACCGACCGCATCGGGGTGCACTTCCACGACACGTACGGCCAGGCCCTGTCCAACACCCTGGCCGCACTGCAGCACGGGGTGACCACCGTCGACGCCTCCGCGGGCGGCCTCGGCGGCTGCCCCTACGCCAAGAGCGCCACCGGCAACCTCGCCACCGAGGACCTGGTGTGGATGCTCGACGGCCTCGGCATCGAAACCGGGGTCGACCTGGCCGCCCTCACCGCCACGAGCGTGTGGATGGCCGAACGGCTGGGCCGTCCCAGCCCCTCCCGTACCGTCCGCGCCCTCTCCCACAAGGAGTAAGAGACTCATGTCCCTCGACCACCGGCTCACCCCCGAGCACGAGGAACTCCGCCGTACAGTCGAGGCGTTCGCGCACGACGTCATCGCACCGAAGATCGGCGACCTGTACGAGCGGCACGAGTTCCCCTACGAGATCGTCGCCGAGATGGGCCGCATGGGCCTGTTCGGCCTGCCCTTCCCCGAGGAATACGGCGGCATGGGCGGCGACTACCTCGCCCTCGGCATCGCCCTCGAGGAGCTGGCCCGGGTCGACTCCTCCGTCGCCATCACCCTGGAGGCGGGCGTCTCCCTCGGCGCCATGCCCCTCTACCTCTTCGGCACCGAGGAGCAGAAGCAGCAGTGGCTGCCGAAGATGTGCTCCGGCGAGATCCTGGGCGCCTTCGGCCTGACCGAGCCCGGCGCGGGCAGTGACGCCGGCGGCACCCGCACCACCGCCGTGCGCGAGGGCGACGAGTGGGTGATCAACGGCTCCAAGTGCTTCATCACCAACTCCGGCACGGACATCACCGGCCTGGTCACCGTCACGGCCGTCACGGGCCGCAAGGCCGACGGGCGCCCGGAGATCTCCTCCATCATCGTGCCGTCCGGTACCCCCGGCTTCACCGTGGCCGCGCCGTACTCCAAGGTCGGCTGGAACTCCTCCGACACCCGCGAGCTGTCGTTCGACGACGTCCGCGTGCCGGTCGCCAACCTGGTCGGCCAGGAGGGCCGCGGCTACGCCCAGTTCCTGCGGATCCTCGACGAGGGCCGGATCGCGATCTCGGCGCTCGCCACCGGTCTGGCGCAGGGCTGCGTGGACGAGTCGGTGAAGTACGCGAAGGAACGGCACGCCTTCGGCAAGGCCATCGGCGACAACCAGGCCATCCAGTTCAAGCTGGCCGACATGGAGATGCGCGCCCACATGGCCCGCATCGGCTGGCGCGACGCGGCCTCCCGCCTGGTCGCCGGCGAGCCCTTCAAGAAGGAGGCGGCGATCGCGAAGCTGTACTCCTCCACGGTCGCCGTCGACAACGCCCGCGAGGCCACCCAGATCCACGGCGGCTACGGCTTCATGAACGAGTACCCGGTCGCCCGCATGTGGCGCGATTCGAAGATCCTCGAGATCGGCGAGGGCACGAGCGAGGTCCAGCGCATGCTGATCGCCCGTGAACTGGGCTTCGGCGCCTGATATCTGAGGCACTCCGCGCGGGTGCGTGTGGCATCGGCCACCCACCACTGGACAGGGCGTGAGGTTAGGCTAACCTATCCATCGCACTCTCGCCCTGGCGGCTGAAACCGCACGCACCCGAAAGCAGACACCGACATGGCCAACGCCCGCACTTCCACCCTGTCCCGTCGCGGCCTGCTGGCCGCGGGCGGCGCCCTCGGCCTCGGCGCGGTGCTCGCCGCCTGCGGTGACTCCAGCAAGACGGACAAGGGCGACAAGAGCGGCAAGGCCACGGACGCCGCCGGCGCGAACAAGGGCCCCTGGACGTTCAAGGACGACCGCGGCACCGCCGCGACCGCCAAGTCCACCCCGAAGAACATCGTGGCCTTCGTCGGCACCGCCGCCGCCCTCCACGACTTCGGCGTCGAGGTCAAGGGCGTCTTCGGCCCGACCAAGCTCGCCAACGGCAAGCCCGACGTCCAGGCCGGCTCGATGGACATCTCCAAGCTGGAGATCCTCGGCAACGTGTGGGGCGAGTTCAACGTCGAGAAGTACGCGGCCCTGCGCCCCGAACTCCTCGTCACCAACATGTGGGTCAAGGACGACCTGTGGTACGTCCCGGCCGAGTCCAAGGACAAGATCATGAAGGTCGGCGCGCCGAGCGTCGCCCTGTGGGCCGGCGGCGACACCACCATCCCGAACGCCATCGCCCGCCACGCCGAGCTGGCCAAGTCCCTGGGCGCCGACCTGAACGCCAAGAAGGTCACCGACGCCAAGGCCCGCTTCGAGGCCGCCGCCGAGCGCCTGCGCAAGGCCGCCAAGGCCAAGCCCGGCCTGAAGATCCTCATCGGCTCCGGCAGCGCCGACCTCTTCTACGTCTCGGTCGCCAAGACCTCCGCGGACACCCGCTACTTCCAGGAGCTGGGCCTGAGCTTCGTCGAGCCCAAGCCCGACAAGGAGGGCTTCTTCGAGTCGCTCTCCTGGGAGAACGCCGGCACCTACAAGGCCGACATCATCATGCTCGACAACCGCACCGGCACCCTCCAGCCGAAGGACCTCGCGGCCAAGCCCACCTGGGCCCAGCTGCCGGCGGTCAAGGCCGGCCAGGTCATCCCGCGCGTGACCGAGCCGATCTTCTCGTACGACAAGTGCGCGCCGGTCCTCGAGGAGCTGGCCAAGGCCGTCGAGAACGCCAAGAAGGTCGGCTGACCGCCGTTCCCTGAGGGGGGATTCTCCGCATGACCGACACGAACGACTCGACCGGCACGGCCGATCCTGCCGGCACGAACGACGCCCCGGCCGCCGCGCACTTCCGCTTCTTCGAGTTCGAAGTGCTGCGCACCCAGCGCCTGGGGCACTCCTTCCTGCGCGTCACGTTCGGCGGGGAGTCCCTCCGGGAGTTCCGCTCCGGCGGGTACGACCAGAGCCTGTCCCTCTTCCTCCCGCTCGCCCACCAGGAGCACACCGTGCTCCCGTCCACGGACGAGGACACCTGGTTCGGCGCGTGGCGTGCCGTGCCCGAGGAGGAGCGGCCGGTGATGCGCTCGTACACCGTGCGCGAGCAGCGCCGCACGGCGGACGGCGCGGACGAGGTGGACATCGACTTCGTGCTCCACGGCGACGCGTCCCCGGCCTCCCGCTGGGCGGGGCGCGCGCGGCCCGGCAGCCGGATCATGGCGATCGGCCCCGCGGTGGCCGAGAACAAATCCGTTCGTTTCCAGCCACCCGCGGAGACCGACACCCTCTTCATGTACGCGGACGAGACGGCCCTTCCGGCCGCCGCGGCCATCCTGGACCGGCTGCCCGAAGGCCGGAAGGCCAAGGCCTGGTTCCAGGTCCCGCACGAGGACGACCGGAGTGCCGTCGACGTCCCCGCGGGGGCCGAGGTGGTGTGGATCGTCCGCGAGGGCAGCACCGCCGGCCGCGCCGAGCAGGCACTGGCCGCGATGCGCGCCGAGGCCTGCGCACCCGCCCCCGAGGGGACGGCGTACGGCTGGATCGCAGGTGAGGCGGGCACCGTGCGCGCGGTCCGCAGGCACTTCGTGCAGGAACGTCACATCGACCGCCGCGCCGTGAAGTTCACCGGCTACTGGCGGCTCGGCGCCAGCGAGGAGGAGCTCCTCGCCGAGGCGCACTCGGGCAAGGCTCCCAGCGAGGACCCCGACTCCGCGCTCTAGTAACGCAGTTCACGAGAAGGGCTCCGGTTTTCAGCCGGGGCCCTTCTTCGTTTGGCTGAAAGTTTAGGTTAGGCTAACCTAAGCCTCGCACCCACCGCTTCCCTGCCCGGAGGATCCCTGATGCGTTCGCATCTGCTCAATGACACGACCGCGGAGACGTACCGGCGTTCCGTCATCGAGGGCGTGGAGCGCGTGGCCGCGAAACTCGCCACCACCCGCAAGCCCCACACCGGCATCGCGGTCGACGAACTGTCCCCGGTCATCGCGGACATCGACCTCGACCGCCCCCTGGCGGACGCCTCCGCCGCGCTCGACGAGCTGGAGGACGTGTACCTGCGCGACGCGGTGTACTTCCACCACCCGCGCTACCTCGGCCACCTCAACTGCCCGGTCGTCATCCCGGCCGTGCTCGGCGAGGCCGTCCTCTCCGCCGTCAACTCCTCCCTGGACACCTGGGACCAGTCGATCGGCGGCACGCTGATCGAGCGGCGCCTGATCGACTGGACCGCCGGCCGCATAGGCTTCGGCCCCGGCGCCGACGGCGTGTTCACCTCCGGGGGCAGCCAGTCCAACTTCCACGCGCTGCTGCTCGCCCGCGACGAGGCCTGCCGCCTGGTCGCCAAGCGCCTCGCGGACCGGGGGGAGACGCGCCCCACGTCGGAGATCCTGCCCCTCCTGCGCATCTTCACCTCCGAGTGCAGCCACTTCAGCGTCAAGAAGTCGGCCGCCATGCTCGGACTCGGCTACGAGGCCGTCGTCTCCGTCCCCTGCGACGCGAACCGGCGCATGAACACCGCCGCGCTCGCCCTGGAGCTGGAGGAGTGCGAGCGCGAGGGCCTCTTCCCGATGGCCGTCGTCGCCACCGCCGGAACCACCGACTTCGGGTCCATCGACCCGCTCCCCGAGATCGCCCGCCTGGCCGACGAGCACTCCGCGTGGATGCACGTGGACGCCGCGTACGGCTGCGGACTGCTGGTCTCCCCCACCCGCCGGCACCTCCTCGACGGCATCGAGCTGGCCGACTCGGTCACGGTCGACTACCACAAGTCGTTCTTCCAGCCGGTCAGCTCCAGCGCCATGCTGGTCCGCGACCGGGACACCCTCAAGCACGCCACGTACTACGCGGACTACCTCAACCCGCGCCGGATGGCGGAAGAGCGGATCCCCAACCAGGTCGACAAGTCCATCCAGACCACGCGCCGCTTCGACGCGCTCAAGCTCTGGATGACCCTGCGCGTCATGGGTGCCGACGGCGTCGGCGGACTCTTCGACGAGGTCGTCACGCTGGCCTCCGAGGGCTGGAAGCTCATCGACGCCGACCCGCGCTTCGAGGTCGTGGTACGGCCGCAGCTGTCCACCCTGGTCTTCCGCTACCTCCCCGGGGCCGACGTGCGCGCCGACCTGGTCGACGAGGCCAACCTGCACGCCCGCAAGGCCCTGTTCGCCTCGGGCGAGGCCGTGGTCGCGGGCACCAAGGTCGACGGAGCCCAGTACCTGAAGTTCACCCTCCTCAACCCGCAGACCACGACGGCCGACATCACCGCCGTCCTCGACCTTCTCGCCGCACACGCCGAGCAGTTCCTGGGAGAATCCCTTGCAGTCCACTCGTGAGCCCCGTGACTTCATCGCCATCGGCCTCGGCCCCTTCAACCTGGGGCTCGCCTGCCTGACCGCGCCGATCGACGAGCTCGACGGCCTCTTCATCGAGTCGAAGCCGCACTTCGAGTGGCACGCCGGGATGTTCCTGGAGGGCGCGCACCTGCAGACGCCGTTCATGTCGGACCTGGTCACGCTGGCCGACCCGACGTCGCCCTTCTCCTTCCTGAACTACCTCAAGGACCGGGACCGGCTGTACTCCTTCTACATCCGGGAGAACTTCTACCCGCTGCGGGCCGAGTACAACGACTACTGCCGCTGGGCCGCCGACCGCCTCGACAACGTCCTGTACTCGACCACGGTCACCGAGGTCACGTACGACGAGCAGGCCGGCCTGTACGAGGTCCACACCGACAAGGGCGTCACCCACCGCGCCCGCCGCCTGGTCCTCGGCACCGGCACCCCGCCGTTCGTCCCCGAGGCCTGCGCGGACCTGGGCGGCGACTTCACCCACAACTCCGCCTACCTGCCGAACAAGGCCGAGCTCCAGAAGAAGAAGTCGATCACCCTCGTCGGCTCCGGCCAGAGCGCGGCCGAGATCTACTACGACCTCCTCTCGGAGATCGACGTCCACGGCTACAAGCTCAACTGGATCACCCGCTCCCCGCGGTTCTTCCCGCTGGAGTACACCAAGCTCACGCTGGAGATGACCTCCCCCGAGTACGTGGACTACTTCCACGCGCTCCCCGAGGAGACCCGCTACCGCCTCGAGGTCCAGCAGAAGAACCTCTTCAAGGGCATCGACGGCGAGCTGATCGACGCGATCTTCGACCTGCTGTACCAGAAGAACGTCGAGGCCAAGGGCGTCCCCGTCCCCACGACGCTGCTGACCAACACCTCCCTGAACAGCGCCGCGTACGACACCACCACGGGCACGTACACGCTCGGGCTGCGCCAGGAGGAGCAGGGCCGCGACTTCTCCGTCTCCACCGAGGGCCTGGTCCTCGCCACCGGGTACAAGTACACCGTCCCGGAGTTCCTGAACCCGGTCCGCGACCGCCTCAACTTCGACGGCCACGGCCGCCCCGACGCGGCCCGCAACTACAGCATCGACAAGACCGGCCGCGGCGTCTTCCTGCAGAACGGCACGGTGCACAACCACTCCATCACCTCGCCCGACCTGGGCATGGCCGCGTACCGCAACGCGTACATCGTGGGTGAGCTCCTCGGCCGCGAGTACTACAAGGTCGAGAAGTCCATCGCGTTCCAGCAGTTCGCAGCCCCGGAAGGCCACCTCGCATGACCGGCACCACCGACGTCCTGTTCTCCCGCACCGACGCGGAGCTCGGCGAGTTCGCCGTCCGCCCGCTCGACCCGTTCTCCGACGCGGAGCTGCTGCACGGCTGGGTGACCGACCCGAAGGCCGCGTTCTGGATGATGCAGGACGCCTCCCTGCCGGACGTGGAGCGCGAGTACATGCGCATCACGGCGCACGAGCACCACGACGCGTTCATCGGCCTGCACGACGGCCGCCCGGCGTTCCTGATGGAGAGCTACGACCCGCGTCACCTGGAGCTCGTCGGCCTGTACGACCCCGAGCCCGGCGACGTCGGCATGCACTTCCTCGTCGCGCCGACCGACACCCCCCTGCACGGCTTCACCCGCGCCGTGATCACGACCGTCATGGCCGCGCTGTTCGCCGACCCTGCGGCCCGCCGGGTCGTCGTGGAGCCCGACGTGTCGAACAAGGCCGTCCACGCCCTCAACGAGGCCGTCGGCTTCGTCCCCGAGCGGGAGATCGTCAAGCCCGAGAAGCCCGCGCTCCTCAGCTTCTGCACCCGTGAGCAGTTCGAAGCGGCCACCGGGCTGCGCACCACCGGAGTTTCCATATGAGCCTCACCGACGCCGTCGCACACCTCTCCCCCGAGCTGTGGGCCCGCGCCAACCGCGCCCTGGTCCGCAAGGGCCTCGCCGAGTTCTCCCACGAGCGGCTGCTGAACCCGGCCGAGCTGGGCGAGGGCCGGTACGCCGTCCGCAGCGATGACGGCACCGTGGAGTACCGCTTCACCGCCGCCCGGCACGCCCTGGACCACTGGGCGGTCGAGGAGTCCTCGATCACCCGGCACCGCGACGGCGCCGAGCTCCCCCTCGACGCCCTCGACTTCCACATCGAGCTGCGCGAGGCCCTGGGGCTGAGCGCCGAGGTGCTGCCCGTCTACCTGGAGGAGATCTCCTCCACGCTGGCCGGCACCGCCTTCAAGTACACGAAGGACCAGGTCCCGGCCGCGGTCCTGGCCAAGGGCTCCTTCCAGGACGTCGAGACGGGGATGACCGAGGGCCACCCCTGCTTCGTGGCCAACAACGGCCGCCTCGGCTTCGGCGTCCACGAGTACCTCTCTTACGCCCCCGAGGCCGCGAGCCCCGTCCGCCTGGTCTGGGTGGCCGCCCGCCGCGACGTGTCCACCTTCACCGCCGGTGCGGGCCTGGACCACGACTCCTTCCTGCGCGAGGAGCTGGGCGGGGCGACCGTCGACCGGTTCTCCGCGCAGCTGGCCGCGCTGGGCCTGGACCTCGCGGACTACCACCTGCTGCCCGTGCACCCCTGGCAGTGGTGGAACAAGACCTCGGTCACCTTCGCCGCGGAGATCGCCAACCGTCGCCTGGTCCTGCTGGGCGAGGGCGAGGACGACTACCTGGCGCAGCAGTCGATCCGTACCTTCTTCAACACCAGTGCGCCGCAGAAGCACTACGTCAAAACGGCGATCTCGGTGCTCAACATGGGCTTCATGCGGGGCCTGTCGGCCGCGTACATGGAGGCCACCCCGGCCATCAACGACTGGCTGCACCAGCTCATCGAGAACGACGAGGTCCTCCGGGGCGTGGATTTCTCGATCATCCGCGAGCGCGCGGCGATCGGCTACCACCACCGCCAGTACGAGCGGGCCACCGACCGCTACTCGCCCTACCGCAAGATGCTGGCCGCACTGTGGCGCGAGTCGCCGGTGTCCTCGCTCCAGGGCGACGAGCGGCTGGCCACGATGGCCTCGCTGCTGCACGTGGACGCGGACGGCCGGTCGTTCGTCGGCGCGCTGATCGAGGAGTCGGGCCTGAGCCCGCAGGAGTGGCTGCGCCACTACCTGCGCGCCTACCTCGTGCCGCTGCTGCACTGCTTCTACCAGTACGACCTCGCGTACATGCCGCACGGCGAGAACACCATCCTCGTCATCGAGGGCGGCGTGGTGAAGCGGGCGATCTTCAAGGACATCGCCGAGGAGATCGTGGTCATGGACCCGGACGCGGTCCTGCCGCCCGCGGTCGAGCGGATCCGGGCGGACATCCCGGAGGACATGAAGCTCCTGTCGATCTTCACCGACGTCTTCGACTGCTTCTTCCGCTTCCTCGGCTCCCTGCTGGCGTCGGAGGGCATCTGCGAGGAGCAGGTCTTCTGGCGCGCGGTCGCCGACTGCGGGCACGACTACCAGGACTCGATGCCGCAGCTCGCCGAGCGCTTCGAGCGGTACGACCTCTTCGCCGCGGAGTTCCAGCTGTCCTGCCTGAACCGGCTCCAGCTGCGCAACAACAAGCAGATGGTCGACCTGTCCGACCCGTCGGCCGCGCTCCAGCTGATCGGCAACCTCGACAACCCCGTCGCGCCCTTCGCGCGGCGCTGAGCCGGGGCGGGCGCGCGCATCCGAATACGGTCCCTCGGATGCGCGCGCCCGCCCTCCTTTTCGTGCCCGTCCTCACTGCTCCCAGGGCACGTCCGGAGCACGGTGGAAGCCGACGCCCATGGCGGCCAGCCGCGGCCCCTGCGCGGCGAGCCGCAGCCGGTACGCCGTCCAGTTCAGGGCCGAGGCCTTCGACCAGCCCAGCTCCGCGGCCCCGATCACCCGCGGGAAGGCCAGGTACTCCAGGTTCCGGCGGGTCACGACCGTCTCGGTCCACAGCGGGGCCTCGACGCCGAGCACCGAGGACTCCGGCACGCCCGGCAGGTACGTGCCCGGATTCCACTCGTACGACCGCTTGACCGGCACGTACCCGGCCCAGCTCAGGCCGATCGGGCTCAGCGGGTCGTACTTCATGTCCAGGTAGATCCGGTCCGCGGGTGACAGGACCACCTTCGTGCCGGCCCGCACCGCGGCGGCGACCTTCGCCTTCTCCGCGGCGCTCGTCTTGTCGTGGCCCCAGTACTGCACCACGGCTCCGGGCGCCGGCGTGGCCCCGGTGAGCTGGTGCCAGGCCATGACCGTCTTGCCGTGGTCGGCGACCGTCTTCTGGGCCCGGTCCATGAAGGAGACGTAGTCGGCGTGGGGCGTCGAGTGGGCTTCGTCCCCGCCGATGTGGAGCAGGCGGCCGGGCGTCATCCCGGCCACCTCGCGCAGGACGTCGTCGATGAACTCGTACGTGACGGCCTTGGGCACGCACAGCGAGCTGAAGCCGACCTTGGTGCCGGTGTAGCGGGCGGGCGCCCGGCCGTTGCAGTTCAGTTCGGCGTACGAAGCCAGGGCGGCGTTCGTGTGGCCGGGCATGTCGATCTCGGGGACCACGTCGATGTAGCGCGCGGCGGCGTAGCGGATCAGGTCCTTGTACTGCGCCTTGGTCCAGTAGCCGCCGGGGCCGCCGCCGACCTGCGTGCCGCCGCCGTAAGTGGCCAGCCGCGGCCAGGAGTCCACGGCGATCCGCCAGCCCTGGTCGTCGGTGAGGTGCAGGTGCAGGGTGTTGATCTTGTAGAGGGCGAGCTGGTCGACGTACCGCTTGACCTGGTCCACGGTGAAGAAGTGCCGGGCGATGTCGAGCATCGCGCCGCGGTAGGCGAAGCGGGGGGTGTCGGTGACGGTGCCGCCCGCGAGGGTCCACGGCGCGCCCGTCGGGACGTGCACGGGGAGCAGCTGGCGCAGCGTCTGGATCCCGCGGAACAGCCCGGCGGGCTGATGGGCGGTGAGCACCGCCCCGGATTCGTCGGTCGACAGCCGGTAGCCCTCCCGGCCGAAGGCTCCGGCGTCGGGGTCCAGCCGCAGCCTGATCCCGCTGGTGCCCTCGCCGGTGTCGGTCGCGGTCACGGCCAGCCGGAAGCCGGTGGCGGAGCGCCAGGCCGTGGCGAGCTGTTCCCCGACGGCCTGGGCGGCGGCGGACCCCACCGTGGTGCGGATCGCCGTCTGCGGACCGAGGGTGTACCCGGGGCCGCCGGGCGCGGTGCTCGCCGGCGCGGGGATGATCTTCTCGTACGGCGACAGGGCCGCCTCCGGCTCCACCACCTTGTTCGCGCTCTGTGCCTCGCTGCAGGAGACCGCGAGGGCTCCGCAGACCATCAGGGTGCCGAGGGTACGCAGGAGTCTCATGTCCTCAGGTATAGGCCAGTCCGCGGGTCGCGGGCGATGCAGGAATCCGAAGATGGCGGAAATCATCCAGAAGGACGGCACTTGGGCCTTCGACGGGGACCTGGTGAGGATCGTCCCGGGGCGGGACAGGAGCGTGTCGCTGCTGCGGCGGACCCTCGGCGAGCCGGCGGTGACCGTCGAAGCGCCGGCGGGGATCCCGTACGAGCCCGGCCGCAGGGGGGCGGGGGCGCGGAGTACCGAGTTCGGCGCGGCGAAGCAGGCTGTTCTGCGCCGGTTCTGAGCCGTTCGGCGGGCGATCTGACCGGATTCTTCGGTTCCGCTGGTCCGTACCATTGAGATCCTGCCCGAAATCGGGCAGGATTCTTGCAATCCATCCCGATGAACGCACAGTATCTACGGGTGCTCGAACGCCGCCCGTCGCATGACGACCTCGTCGACCACCTGGTGCGCAGCACCGCGCTCCAGCGCGGGGAAGCCGCCCGGGTGGTGCTCGACGTGCTGGCGTACTTCGACGAGACGACCGAGGAGTTCGTCCGCCGCCGCCACCGCGAGCTTCAGTCCGGCGGAGCGGTGAACGCCGAGATCTTCGAACGGATCGCTGCGGAACTGCCGCACCGCGCCGTCGCACCGCCGGAGCTGTCACTCCGGCAGCTGCGCAGGATCGTCTACGGCTGACCGGGCCCGGCCCGGTGGGCCGCCGAGCACTCACACGTAACCTCAGGAGGGGTAAGACCTTATGTGCGGAATCGTTGGCTACATCGGTAAGCGTGACGTGGCACCGCTGCTGCTGGAAGGCCTGCAGCGTCTCGAGTACCGGGGCTACGACTCCGCAGGCATCGTCGTCAACACCCCCAAGTCCCCGGCGCTGAAGGTCGTCAAGGCCAAGGGCCGCGTCCGCGAGCTGGAGTCCCGCGTCCCCAAGCGCTTCGCCGGCACCACCGGCATCGCGCACACCCGCTGGGCCACCCACGGCGCCCCGAGCGACATCAACTCGCACCCGCACCTGGACCCCGAGAACAAGGTCGCGGTCGTCCACAACGGCATCGTGGACAACGCGTCCGAGCTGCGCGCCAAGCTCGAGGCCGACGGCGTCGTCTTCGTCTCCGAGACGGACACCGAGGTGATCACCCACCTGATCGCCCGTTCCGCGGCCGACTCCCTGGAGGAGAAGGTCCGCGAGGCCGTCAAGGTCATCGAGGGCACCTACGGCATCGCCGTCATGCACGCCGACTTCGCCGACCGCATCGTCGTCGCCCGCAACGGCTCCCCGGTGATCCTCGGCATCGGCGAGAAGGAGATGCTCGTCGCCTCCGACGTCGCCGCGCTGATCGCCCACACCCGCCAGGTCGTCACCCTGAACGACGGCGAGATGGCCACCCTGAAGGCCGACGACTTCCGCACCTTCACCACCAGCGGGACCTCGACCACCGCCACCCCGGAGACCGTGGAGTGGGAGGCCGCCTCCTACGACATGGGCGGCCACGACACGTACATGCACAAGGAGATCTCCGAGCAGCCCGACGCGGTCGACCGCGTCCTGCGCGGCCGCATCGACGAGAAGTTCTCCACCGTGCACCTGGGCGGCCTGAACCTCGACGCCCGCGAGGCCCGCGGCATCCGCCGCGTGAAGATCCTCGGCTGCGGCACCTCGTACCACGCGGGCATGATCGGCGCCTCCCTCATCGAGGGCCTGGCCCGCATCCCCGCCGACGCCGAGCCGGCCTCGGAGTTCCGCTACCGCAACCCGGTCGTGGACCCCGACACCCTGTACATCGCCGTCTCCCAGTCCGGTGAGACGTACGACGTGCTCGCCGCGGTGCAGGAGCTCAAGCGCAAGGGCGCCCGCGTCCTCGGCGTGGTCAACGTCGTCGGCTCCGCGATCGCCCGCGAGGCGGACGGCGGCGTGTACGTGCACGCCGGCCCCGAGGTCTGCGTCGTGTCCACGAAGTGCTTCACGAACACCGTGACCGCCTTCGCCCTGCTGGCCCTGCACCTCGGCCGCATCCGCGACCTCTCGGTCGCCGACGGCAAGCGGATCATCGAGGGCCTGCGCAAGCTGCCCGCGCAGATCCAGGAGATCCTCGAGGGCGAAGAGGAGATCAAGAAGCTGGCCGCCGAGTACGCCGAGGCCAAGTCGATGATGTTCATCGGCCGCGTCCGCGGCTACCCGGTCGCGCTGGAGGCCTCCCTGAAGCTCAAGGAGATCTCCTACATCCACGCCGAGGCCTACCCGGCCTCCGAGCTCAAGCACGGCCCGCTCGCCCTCATCGAGCCCGCCATGCCGACCGTCGCGATCGTGCCGGACGACTCCCTGCTGGAGAAGAACCGCGCCGCGCTGGAGGAGATCAAGGCCCGCAGTGGCCGGATCCTTGCCGTCGCGCACCGCGAGCAGGAGAAGGCGGACCACACCATCCTGGTCCCGAAGAACGAGGACGAGCTCGACCCCATCCTCATGGGCATCCCGCTCCAGCTGCTCGCGTACCACACCGCCCTGGCCCTCGGCCGGGACATCGACAAGCCGCGCAACCTGGCCAAGTCCGTCACCGTCGAGTAGTCACTCGCCGACCCGTCGAGCCACGCGAACGGCCCCCCGTGCGTCCTGCACGGGGGGCCGTTCGCGTCACTGCGCTCAGCCGGCGGCCACCGCCCCGCGGCCGGAAGCCTTGCCGAGCGCCGTGGGCCAGTGGGCCAGCGCCGCCGTGGCGCCGTACCAGGCGAGGAGACCGGCGACCGCGGCGACCCAGCCGCCCGCCTTCCCGAGACCGCTCATGTCCGCGAAGGCCCCGATGCCCGTGAGCAGGAGGGACAGGAAGAGCAGGGCGTACACGCCCTGTCCGAACAGTCCGCTCGACGCCGCCATCGTGAGGGTCAGCGCCAGGAGCGCGAACAGGATGTAGAACAGGCCTGCGGCGTGTGCAGAAGCGTTTCCGTCGCCTGCCGCCCAGGTGAACAGGAACGCGCCGGTGCCGGCGAAGGCCGTGCCGTTGAAGCCGTTGCCGCCCCGGAATTCGAGGAGGCCGAGGACGAACAGGGCTATGCCGCCCACGTACGTCGCGAGAGAGGCCGCGTCCGCGGCGCCCACGCCGTCGACGACCCCGGTCTGGCCGAGACCGATGGCGAGGAGGGTGAGACCGAGGGCGATGTGGCCCAGGGTCGAGGAGGAGGCAGTGCTTCCCGCGGAGACTTCGTTGTCCACGGCGGGCTCCCTTCGATCTGCAGTTGTCGTGCTGCTACCCAGCGAGCTTTATGTACCCTTCACAACACGCCACAACCGGCCAACTGGCAGTGATTCGGTCACGGGATGACAACGACCGGTCGCTGTGCGCGTTTGGCCAGACGGCCCGCCACGGAGCCGAAGATCCGGCCGACGATGCCGTGCGTGGAGCCGACCACGATGGCGTCGGCGGAGTACTCGCGGCCGACCTCCTCGAGCTCGTGGCAGATGTCCCCGCCGCGCTCGACGAGGATCCACGGAACCTCGGCCAGGTAGTCCGCACAGGCCAGTTCCAGCCCCAGCACCTCGGTGCGGTGGTCCGGTACGTCGACGAAGACGGGCGGCTCGCAGCCGGCCCAGACGGTCGTCGGAAGCCGGTTCGCCACATGGACGATGATCAGACCGGATCCGGAGCGGCGGGCCATGCCGATCGCGTACGCGAGCGCCCGCTCACTGGAAGTGGAACCGTCGAATCCGACGACGACTCCGTGCCGGAAGGCGGGGTCGCACGGCTGGCGTGCCTCTTCGACCGCTCGGAGGTCCGACGCGGAGTCGGCGACCTGCTTGCGCTTGCGGTCCGCGGGTTCGGGATATTCGTGACCGGCCATGGGTGTCTCGGCGAAGAAGGTCCTTGGGAGGCAACAGAGGGTGACGGCACTGTGTGGGCTATGCCCGGGAATCATCTTCCCAAGCCCATACCCACAAGGGTACGGCGACACTCCTATCCTGCACAGGGCCCGCCGCCCTTGGGAGAGCGTCCCCCGGAGCATGCCGGAGCCGGGGCTCCTTGGCAATGCCGTCTCACGCCTACAGCCAGTGACGAGCCACCCGTGCGGACAGTGACCGAGGCCCCCGAGGTGCGTTGGACATGCGTCAGACCGTCCAGGAAGAGCCCGCAGGGAGCACTCCGTGCCCGGTCATCCGGTTCACCCCGTCCAGCCCCCGCCTCCGGCACAGCCCGTTCACCCTTCCGGGGATCCGGCCGGTGACGTCGTACGGTGGGCTGCGTTCAGCTGTGTACTCGTACCCGTGGTGCTGATGGTCTACGGCACCTCCTTCGGCGGGGCCGCAGTGGCCGCACTGGGGCTGGTCGCCGTCACCGCGGCCTGCCGGGTGATGCTGCAGCACTCCCAGAAGGCCGAGAGGACGGAGCGCACCGCCGCGCGGGCGCTCGCGGCCCCGCCGCCGGCCGCTCACCGGGGGCGCCATTCCCGGCCCCCTCAGGGCTGACTGGTTCGCACACCCGCACTCCGTACGTTTTCAGCCAACTTCACATCGGCGTACAACCCTTGGCGGAATGCCCACCCAACCCCCCTACCACCAGGGACGACAGCGCAACAGGGGCCATCGGACCCTATGCGTACAGGCCACCGGCCATCGGCGCGCTTCCCACCAAGGTCGCGGAGTGGAACGCTTCCTGATCGAATGCTTTACGCCAAGTTGCCAAGTCGACATAGCGCTGCGTGCTGAACTTGTCACGCCGACACCACGCGACGCAGTAGATTCGATCATGTTTTTACGGCGGGGGATCACGTGCAAGGCCGAGGGGAAACGTGCAGGTGCGACCAGACCAAGGAGTCGCGACACCCAAGGGGGGCTTAGCGCCATGAGCCAGGACTCCACCGCCGTCATCGCTGACGCGGGGCGGAAGCTCGCGGGGCGCCGCCGCCGGGAAATCGTCGCGGTGCTGCTGTTCAGCGGCGGTCCTATTTTCGAGAGTTCCATTCCACTCTCCGTGTTCGGCATTGACCGGCAGGACGCGGGAGTTCCACGCTATCGACTGCTCGTATGCGCAGGCGAGGAAGGACCGCTGCGGACCACCGGCGGTCTCGAACTCACCGCGCCGTACGGGCTGGAGGCGATCGCCCGGGCAGGCACGGTCGTCGTTCCGGCCTGGCGGTCGATCACATCACCACCACCTCCGGAGGCCCTGGACGCACTGCGTCTGGCGCACGAGGAGGGGGCCCGGATCGTCGGACTGTGCACGGGTGCCTTCGTGCTCGCGGCCGCCGGCCTGCTCGACGGCCGGCCCGCGACGACGCACTGGATGTACGCGCCGACGCTGGCCAAGCGGTATCCGTCCGTCCATGTCGATCCGCGCGAGCTGTTCGTGGACGACGGCGACGTCCTGACGTCGGCGGGCACCGCGGCCGGAATCGATCTGTGCCTCCACATCGTGCGCACGGATCACGGCAGCGAGGCGGCCGGGGCACTGGCCCGCAGGCTCGTCGTACCGCCCCGCCGCACCGGCGGCCAGGAGCGCTACCTCGACCGGTCGCTGCCGGAGGAGATCGGCGCCGACCCGCTGGCCGAGGTCGTCGCCTGGGCCCTGGAACACCTCCACGAGCAGTTCGACGTGGAGACGCTGGCGGCACGCGCCTACATGAGCAGGCGCACGTTCGACCGGCGGTTCCGGTCCCTGACCGGCAGCGCGCCGCTCCAGTGGCTGATCACCCAGCGGGTGCTCCAGGCACAGCGGCTGCTGGAGACCTCCGACTACTCGGTCGACGAGGTCGCCGGACGCTGCGGGTTCCGTTCTCCGGTGGCACTGCGCGGGCACTTCCGGCGGCAGCTGGGGTCCTCCCCGGCCGCGTACCGGTCCGCCTACCGGGCCCGCCGGCCGCAGGCCGAAGCCCCGGTGACCACGCTCGCCGAGGGCCCGGTGCCGCACCAGCGCACGCCGCAGCCCCAGCGGGCGGCAGCGGCCCTGGCCGCGAGCGGCCCCTCGGTGACCGAGCTGTACGCGCCCGGCCGGGCGCTGCTGCAGGGTCAGCGGGAGCACGCGTAGCGGTCTGCCCGCCGCCCGGGTGAGCCGAGGTCCCGCGGATCTGTCGACGTACGATCCGCGGGACCTCCCATAGGGTGGGACGCATGAACGATCGCATGGTGTGGATCGACTGCGAGATGACCGGGCTCTCGTTGACGGACGACGCACTTATCGAGGTGGCCGCACTGGTCACCGACTCGGAGCTCAACGTGCTCGGCGACGGCGTGGACATCGTGATCCGCCCGCCGGACGGCGCACTGGAGCAGATGCCCGACGTGGTCCGCCAGATGCACACGGCCTCCGGGCTGCTGGACGAGCTGGCCGGCGGCACCACCCTGGAGGACGCCGAAGCACAGGTCCTGGCGTACGTACGCCAGCACGTCAAGGACTCGGGCAAGGCACCGCTGTGCGGAAACTCGGTCGGTACCGACCGCGGATTCCTGCTGCGCGACATGCCCACGCTGGAGAGCCACCTCCACTACCGGATCGTGGACGTGTCCTCGGTCAAGGAGCTGGCCCGCCGGTGGTTCCCGCGCGCCTACTTCAACAGCCCGCCGAAGAACGGCAACCACCGCGCCCTGGCGGACATCAGGGAGTCCATCGCAGAACTCCGCTACTACCGCGAGGCGGTTTTCGTGCCGCAGCCGGGACCCGACTCGGAGACGGCCAAGGCCATCGCCGCGAAGTACGTCCTGCCCGCCGAATAGCCTGCGGGTGACCCTTTCGGCAGGCCCGGGGAGCAAGGGGAGCGTTGACGGGGGAGCGAGCACCCGCTCGGACCCTGTACTCTTTTCCTCGGCCGGTCGGAATTCCGACCGGACATGGTGGGTGTAGCTCAGCTGGTAGAGCACCTGGTTGTGGTCCAGGTGGCCGCGGGTTCAAGTCCCGTCACTCACCCTGTACGAGGGCCCCGGTTCGCGGAAGCGGACCGGGGCCTTCTGCGTTCCTTCAGCTCGACGCCCGTACGACCAGCTCCGTGGGGAGCACGATCCGCGGCCGCTCGGCCGACACCCGCGGGCCCCGCGCGATCTGCTCCAGCAGCACCCGGGCCATGGTCTTGCCCATCTCCTCGATCGGCTGGCGGACGCTGGTGAGCGGCGGGTCCAGGTGCCGGGCCACCGCCGAGTCGTCGAAGCCGACCAGCGCCACGTCCTGCGGTATCCGGCGGCCCGCCGCCCGCAGCACCTGCCGGGCGCCCGCGGCCATCACGTCGGAGGCCGCGAAGACCGCGTCGAGTCCGGGCCGGCGCTCCAGCAGCTCCGCCATGGCGCGGCTGCCGCCCTCCTCGGTGAAGTCCCCGACCGCTATCAGGTCCTCGTCGGGGGTGCCTCCGGCCGCCGCCAGAGCCTGCCGGTAGCCGTCGAGGCGGCACTGCGAGCCGTAGACGTCCAGGGGGCCGGTGATCGTCGCTATGGCCCGCCGCCCGCGGCCCAGCAGGTGCCGCACGGCGGCGCGCGCGCCTTCCAGGTTGTCGGAGTCCACACAGGCGAGCGGCTCGTCCGCGGACCGGCGGCCGCTGATCACGGCCGGGATGCCGAGCTCCTCCAGCAGGTCGGGGAGCGGGTCGTCGGCGTGTACGGAGACCAGCAGCACCCCGTCCACCCGGTGCGCGGCCAGGTACTGGGCCAGCCGGCGGCGCTCGCGGTCGCTGCCGGCCAGGGTGAGCAGCAGCTGCATGTCGGTGTCGGCGAGCGCGGCCCCGACACCCCGCAGCACGTCCGAGAAGTACGGCTCGGCGAAGAACCGCGCCTCGGGCTCGGGGACGACGAGGGCGATGGCGTCGGTGCGGTTGGCTGCGAGCGCCCGCGCCGCGCGGTTGGGGACGTAGCCGAGCTCGGCGACGGCGGCCTCGACGGCCGCCCGGGTGCCGTCGCTGACCTTCGCCGAGCCGTTGATCACCCGGGACACGGTGCCGCGTCCCACGCCGGCCCGCACCGCCACTTCCTCGAGGGTCGGCCGTCCCCCGCTGCGCCCACGACCATTCATGGCTTCCTCCCCCAGGGAATCTACCTCTTGACGCGCGTGGGAGCGCTCCCACACTGTGTCACACGACACCCGGCACGTCAGCCCTTCAGGGAGATGCCCATGCGCGTCAGAACAGCTCTCGCAGCCGTCACGGGAACCGCACTGCTCCTCTCCGGATGCGCCTCGGATCCGGCCGGGCCGCAGGACCGCAGCGCGGCCGGCGGAAAGGGGAAGACCACGCTCACGGTCGGGGTCTTCGGGGCCTTCGGCCTGAAGGAGGCCGGCCTGTACGACGCGTACATGGCCGCGAACCCCGGTGTCGTGATCAAGCAGACCTCGATCGAGCGGAACGAGAACTACTACCCGCAGCTGCTCACCCACCTCGGCACCGGCAGCGGGCTCGCCGACATCCAGGCCGTCGAGGTCAACAACATCGCGGAGATCACCGCCACCCAGGCCGACAAGCTGGTCGACCTCGGCACGGCCGCCGGCGTGGACCGGTCGGCCTTCCTGCCGTGGAAGTGGGCCCAGGGCAGCACGAAGGACGGCCGCACGGTCGGCCTCGGCACCGACATCGGCCCGCAGGGCATCTGCTACCGCAAGGACCTGTTCGCGGCGGCCGGGCTGCCCACGGACCGGGCCGCGGTGGGCGCGCTGTGGGCGGGCGACTGGAGCAAGTACCTGGCGGCGGGCAAGCAGTACAAGGCCAAGGCCGGCCAGGGGAAGGCATTCGTCGACTCGGCCTCCGGCGTGATGGCCGCGGTCACCGGCAGCAGCGCCGAGCGCTTCTACGACGCGGGCGGCAAGGTCGTCTACAAGACCAACCCGGCCGTCCGCGGGGCCTTCGACCTGGCCGCGTCCTTCGCGACCGAGGGGCTGAGCGCCAAGCTCCAGCAGTTCACGCCGGGCTGGGACCAGGGCTTCTCCAACGGATCGTTCGCCACGGTCTCCTGCCCCGCCTGGATGCTCGGCTACATCCAGGACAAGGCGGGCCCGGCCGGGAAGGACAAGTGGGACGTCGCGCAGGCCCCGCGGCCCAGCAACTGGGGCGGCTCCTTCCTGGTCGTGCCGAAGGCCGGCAAGCACAGCGCGGAGGCGGCGAAGCTGGCCGCGTGGCTGACCGCGCCCGCGCAGCAGGCCAAGCTGTTCGAGGAGCGCGGCAGCTTCCCGAGCGCCCAGGCGGCGTACGGCCTGCCGACGGTGTCCGGGGCGAAGCACGCGTACTTCGGCAACGCGCCGATCGGGGAGATCTTCGCGAAGGCCGCGGCGGGCGTGCCCGTCCAGACCGTCGGCCCGAAGGACCTGGTGATCGCGCAGAACCTCGCCGACATCGGCATGCTCCAGGTGGACCAGAAGGGCCGTACGCCCGAGCAGGGCTGGCAGGCGGCGGTCAAGGCGATCGACAACGCACTGGACCAGTGAGCACCCGATGACCGATGCATCCCTCGCCAAGGCGACCGCGGCCGAGGCGCCCGCGAGCGGGGCGTCCCCGGCCGGGACGGCCCCCGCCGGGGCTCCCGCGGCCGGTGACGGCGCCGGTACGGCCGTCCTCCCCTCCCCCGCGGTACGGGAGGGGAGCAGGGCCCAGCGGCGGCGCTCCCGCCTGTACCGCTGGGACCTGCGCTGGAGTCCGTACGCCTTCGTGGCCCCCTTCTTCCTCTTCTTCGCCGCCTTCGGGCTCTTCCCGCTGCTGTACACGGGCTGGGCGGCCCTGCATCAGGTGGAGCTGACCGACCCGGACGCCATGACCTGGGTGGGCGCGCGGAACTTCACCCGGCTCCTGAGCGACGAGTTCTTCTGGAACGCGCTGCGGAACACGTTCACCATCGGGCTGCTGTCGACCGTCCCGCAGCTGCTCATCGCCCTCGGGCTGGCCCATCTGCTCAACTACCGGCTCCGCGGCTCCACGTTCTTCCGGGTCGCGGTGCTCACGCCGTACGCCACCTCGGTGGCCGCCGCCACCCTGGTCTTCGTGCTGCTCTTCGGGCGCGACTACGGAATGGTCAACTGGGCGCTGGGGCTGATCGGCGCCGGACCGGTGGACTGGCAGAACGACACCTTCGCCGGCCAGCTGGCGGTCTCCACGATCGTGATCTGGCGGTGGACGGGCTACAACGCGCTGATCTACCTGGCCGCGATGCAGGCCGTGCCGCACGAGCTGTACGAGTCGGCGGAGCTGGACGGGGCCTCGCGCTGGCGGCAGTTCCTGCACGTCACCGTGCCTTCGCTGCGCCCGACGATCCTGTTCACGATCGTGGTCTCGACGATCGGGGCGACGCAGCTGTTCGGCGAGCCGCTGCTGTTCAACGGCGGCGCGGGGGCCACGGGCGGCGCGGACCACCAGTTCCAGACCCTCGGGCTCTACCTGTACGAGCAGGGCTGGGTGAACCTGCACCTCGGCCGGGCGTCGGCGATCGCGTGGGCGATGTTCCTGATCCTGCTGCTGATCGGCGGGGCGGCCCGGCTGCTGCGCGGGAGGGGTGAGGCCCGATGAGGACCTTCCGGGCCGGCCGGCTCACGTACCTGGTCCTGGGGCTCTTCACCCTGGGCTCGCTCTTCCCCCTGGTGTGGACGGCGATCGCGGCCTCGCGCACCAGCACGCGGCTCGCGCAGACCCCGCCGCCGTTCTGGTTCGGCGGCAACCTGTGGCGCAACCTGTCCGTCGCCTGGACGGACGCGAACATGGGCACCGCGCTGGTCAACACGACGCTGGTCGCGGGCACCGTCGCGGCCGGGACCGTCGTCTTCTCCACCCTGGCGGGCTTCGCCTTCGCCCGGCTGCGCTTCCGCGGCAGCGGCCCGCTGCTGATGCTGGTGGTCGGCACGATGCTGATCCCGCCGCAGCTGAGCGTGGTGCCCCTGTACATGCTGATCGCCGAGCTGTCGTGGACCGACCGGCTCCATGCGGTGGTCCTGCCCGCCCTGGTCTCGGCGTTCGGCGTCTTCTTCATGCGGCAGTACCTGGTCCAGGCGCTGCCCGCGGAGCTGGTCGAGGCCGCCCGCGTGGACGGCGCGAACTCGCTGCGGCTGGTCTGGCACGTGGTCTTCCCGGCGGCCCGGCCGGCGATGGCGGTGCTGGGGATGCTGACGTTCGTCATGGCCTGGAACGACTTCTTCTGGCCGGTGATCGCGCTGACCCAGAACGGCAGTCCGACGGTGCAGGTGGCGCTCACGGGCCTGGGCCGCGGCTACATCCCCGACCAGTCGGTCATCATGGCGGGCGCCCTGCTGGGCACCCTGCCGCTCCTCCTCGTCTTCGTCCTCTTCGGCCGTCGGATCGTCGGCGGCATCATGCAGGGAGCCATCAAGGGATGACGCTGAACACGACGACGGCACGCGAGACCGGGACACGGTTCCCCGCGGACTTCCTGTGGGGTGCGGCGACCGCGGCCTTCCAGATCGAGGGCGCGGCCGACTCCCGCGGCCCCTCCATCTGGGACACGTTCTGCCGCACCCCCGGCAAGGTGGCCGCCGGCGACACCGGCGACGTGGCCGCGGACCACGTCCGCCGCTGGCGCGAGGACGTCCGGCTGATGTCCGGGCTCGCCCTCAACGCGTACCGCTTCTCGGTCTCCTGGCCGCGGGTGCGCTCCGGCGGGATCGGCTTCTACGACCGGCTGGTGGACGAGCTGCTCGGACAGGGCATCGAGCCCTGTCCGACGCTGTACCACTGGGACCTGCCGCAGGAGCTCGAGGACGCCGGCGGCTGGCCGCAGCGGGAGACGGCGTACGCCTTCGCCGAGTACGCCGCGCAGGTGGGCGAGGCGCTCGGCGACCGGGTGAGCCGGTGGACCACCCTCAACGAGCCCTGGTGCAGCGCCTTCCTGGGGTACGCCTCCGGGGTGCACGCCCCGGGCCGCACCTCCCCCGCCGACTCGCTGCGGGCGGCCCACCACCTCAACCTGGCGCACGGGCTGGCGGCCGCCGCCCTGCCCGCGGCGGCCTCGGTCGGGATCGCGCTCAACACGAGCGCGGTCCGGCCGCTGTCCGGGTCCGAGGCCGACGCGGACGCGCAGCGCCGCATCGACGCCCTGGCCAACCGGATCTTCACCGGTCCGCTGCTGCACGGGGCGTACCCGCAGGACCTGCTGTCCGACACCGCCGCGGTGACGGACTGGTCCTTCGTCCGGCCGGGCGACGAGGCGCTGATCCACCGTCCGCTGTCGTTCCTGGGGGTGAACTACTACACCCCGGCGCTGGTCTCCGCCGCGTCCGGCGGCCGCGCGTCCCGCGCCGACGGCCACGGCAGTTCGCCGCACTCCCCCTGGCCGGGCGCGGACTCCGTGTCCTTCCACCAGCCTCCGGGCGAGGTCACCGACATGAACTGGCCGATCGACCCGACCGGCCTGTACGACCTGCTGATGCGCTTCACCCGCGAGGCCCCGGGCCTGCCGCTGCTGGTCACGGAGAACGGCGCCGCGTACGGACCCGAACTGCACGACCCGGCCCGGATCGCCTATCTGCACGGCCACTTGTCGGCCGTGCACCGGGCCCGCAGCGACGGAGCCCCGGTCGGGGGGTACTTCCTGTGGTCCTTGATGGACAACTTCGAATGGTCGTACGGCTACGGCAAGCGCTTCGGTATCGTCCACATCGACTACGAGACCCAGACCCGCACCCCCCGCTCCAGCGCCCGCTGGTACGCCCAGCTGGCCCGTTCGGGGGTACTCCCACCGAGGTGACCCGAGCGTGGAGACACGATCACGTGTATCGGCATACGCCGTGGCCGTACGGGAGGGCCGGGTGCTGCTCACCCGGCTCACCGACGCCTCACCCGTCTTCCGGCCCGGGTCGTGGCACCTGCCGGGCGGCGGGATCGACCCGGGCGAACAGCCCGCCGAGGCGCTGGTCCGGGAGGTGCGGGAGGAGACCGGGCTCGCCGTGCGCGGGGCCCGGCTCCTCGACGCCCGCTCGTACCGGACCCGCCGGCTCGGGGTCGACTGGCACCTGGTGGCGCTGTTCTACGCCGTGGAGCTGGGCGAGGGCCTGCCCGCGGTGACGGAGGAGGACGGCTCCGCCGACGCGGCGGCCTGGGTCCCGCTGCCCGACCTGTCGGACGGCGTGCCCCTGACTCCGGCCGCGGTCGACGGGCTGAAGCTGGCCGGGGCCTGGGGCGCGGTGCGGGGCGCGTAGGACGGCCCCGGCCGCGGGTTCAGCCGCTCTTCGAGTGCTGCATCCCCGCGAGCCCCTTCGCCAGATCCGCCTTGTCCATCACCGGCTGGACCTCGATCTCCGCGTTGAACTCGAAGAAGAGGGGCTCGAGCAGGGCCGGGAGACTGAAGCTGTCCTGCACGTCGCAGACGATCCAGCAGGACCGCACCCCTTCGTGCAGCCCGAAGTAGGCCGCCTCGGGCTTGAGCCTGCCCATCAGCTCTTCCATCACCTGGGGAAGCCGGCCGCTCTTGAGGGCTTCGTTGCCCGCCTGCGTGTCCAGGTGGGCACGGATCATGACTCGCATGTGTGACTCCTCTCGTCACAGCTCACGGTCAAGGGAGCCGCGGGGTGCGGCAACCCGTCGGCGGCCATCCGGCTCAGTCGAGGATGCCCAGGTCGTGCGGGAGCTCGTAGCGGTTCGGGTCGTCCGGCAGGAACCAGTGGAAGCCCTCCTCGAAGAAGACGGCGACGACGTTCACGGCGATGACGAGCGCCAGGAAGCCGAGCACGGCGTGGCCGAGCAGCCGGTAGGAGGACGTCGTCGGGACGGTGCGGTCCGCGGTCGCGTGGGCGAAGGCCAGCACGGTCCCGACGGCGACCACCGAGGCCATGAAGAGGATCCAGGCCCATACGTAGAGGTGCAGTCCGAAGACCTCGCTGCCGTACCCCCTGTCACCGGGGAGGATGTGCAGCATGGTCTGGCGCCAGGAGGCGAAGCCCCCGCACATCACGGCCACCAGGGCCAGCCCCCAGCCCATCATGTAGTCGCGCCCCGAGAGGCTGCCGCTCATGCCCCTGCGGACGATGTACGCCGCCCCGATGGCGGCCAGCAGCATGAACATCCGCTGCACGATGCACAGCGGGCAGGGGTACTCCCACTCCACGAACTGGTAGTACAGACCTCCGCAGACGACACCCGTCCAGCCGACGGCGAAGAAGCACGCGAACCAGTACTGGACCCGTCCCAGCGGGCCGCCCTCCAGGGGCGCGGCGGACGGGAGGATGCTGTTCATCGCGGCCATGGGTCAGTAGCTCAGGTTCAGGGCGAGGCTGCTCGTGATGTGATGCGCCATCAGCAGGATCACGGCGATCAGCATGACGAACCAGGCTCCCAGCACGATCATCCTGGACGACTGCCGGTACATGGCCAGCAGCGTGGCGAGGATGCCGCCGAAGATAAGGGTGTCCATGAGCCCGGACGGTACCCATGCACGGACAAAGGCCGCACGAGGCGCGCCCGGTCGGTGCGCCGGCGGGAACGCGGCCCGCGTTACGCCGGGGACCGCCTGCGGCGGCGTACCGTGCCGCGGTGGCCGCGCCTCCCCTGCACCGGCGGGCGCTCCCGCCCGTCCAGCCCGATCCAGACCCGCACCTCGGTACCGCCCAGCACCGAGCGCCCGATCCGCACGTCGCCGCCCGTGGACTCCGCCACCCGGCGGACGATGTCCAGGCCCAGGCCCGTGGAGCCGTCCCGGCCGCCGTCGTTGCCGCGCCGCATGGCCGCGTCGGGGTCCGCGATGCCCGGTCCCGCGTCGGAGACCAGGACGATCACCGCGTCCCCCGCGTCGTGCACGTCGACGGCGAAGGGCGTGCCCTCGGGCGTGTGCCGGAAGACGTTGCCGAGCATCGCGTCGAGCGCGGCGGCCAGTTCGGGCCGGGCCACGGGGATGCGTACCGTACGGTCGACCCCCGCGAGCCGCACCTCGCGGCCCTCGTCCTCCGCCAGCGCGGACCAGAAGTCCATCCGCTCCCGGATGACCTCCGAGGCGTCGCAGCCCGCGCCGGGGCCGGGCTGGCCGGGGTTCTGGGCGCGCTGTTCGCGCGCCGTGCGGATGATGGTGTCGACCTCGCGCTCCAGCTGCTCGACCGCCGTGCGGGTCTGCTCGGCCGCCGGGCCGTCGCCGAGGGAGGCGGCGTTGAGCCGCAGCACGGTGAGCGGCGTGCGCAGTCGGTGGGAGAGGTCGGCGGCCAGCTCGCGTTCGTTCGCGAGCAGTTCGACGACCTGGTCGGCCATCGAGTTGAAGGCGACCGCTGCCGACCGCAGTTCCTTGGGGCCCTCTTCCGGCACCCGCGTGCCGAGGCGCCCCTGGCCGAGTTCCTGCGCCGCGTGCGCGAGCCGGCGCGCGGGCTGGATGAGCCGTACGCCGAGCCGGTCGGCGACCGCAACCGAGCCGATGACCAGGGCGATACCGACTCCGGCGAGGACCAGCCAGGCGGTGGCGACGCCGTTGCTGACCTCGCCCTCGGGGATGTGGATCTCCACGACGGCGATTCCGCCGGACCCGATCGCGGTGGGCTGGAGCAGTACCGATCCGCCGCCGGACACCCGCATGCTGGTGGCGCGGCCCAGCCGCCGGGTGTCGGCGACGGCCCGCTCGCCCGCCCAGCCCTCGCCGATGTCGACGGGCCCGCTGCCGGGCACCCCGGCGTCCGGGTCGGCCTTGACCGCCGGGACGTGGACGGCCATCCGTCCGGCCGCGCCCATCTGCGTGGAGGCCACGGCCCGTGCCAGCTGCCGGCGGTCGGTGGTGATGGACAGGGTGGGCCCGATCGCCGCGGCCTGCCGTTCGGCGTTGGAGATCGCCCGGTCGCGGGCCATCTCCTGGACCACCAGTCCCAGCGGCACGGCGAAGGCCACCACCACCATCACGGTGACGGCGAGGCACACCTTGACCAGGGCCCACCTCACGGGCGGCTCACGCTCCGGCTCCTGCGGCTCACAGCGGGGGCTCCAGCTTCACCCCCACACCCCGCAGGGTGTGCAGGTAGCGCGGCCGGGCGGCCGTCTCGCCGAGCTTGCGGCGGAGCCAGGACAGGTGCACGTCGATGGTCTGGTCGTCGCCGTAGGACTGCTGCCAGACCTCCGCGAGCAGTTCCTTGCGGGCCACGACCACACCGGGCCGGCCGGCGAGGAAGGTCAGCAGGTCGAACTCGCGCCGGGTCAGGTCCAGTACGGTCCCGTCCAGCTCCGCGGACCGGCGCAGCGGATCGATGGACAGCCCGCCCACGCGCAGGACCCGCGAGGGCGGTTCGGCCCCGGCGGCGGAGCGCGCCCGGCGCAGCACCGCGGCCATCCTGGCCGCGAGGTGCTCCACGGAGAACGGCTTGGTCAGGTAGTCGTCCGCGCCGTCGTTGAGCAGCCGGACGATCTCGGCCTCGTCGTCCCTGGCCGTCGCGATGATGACGGGTACGTCGGTGATGCCGCGGAGCATCTTCAGCGCCTCCGCCCCGTCCAGGTCGGGCAGCCCGAGGTCGAGTATGACCAGGTCGAAGCGGTGGTGGGCGACTTCGCGCAGGGCTTCCAGGGCCGTACCGACGCTGCGGACCGTGTGGGCGGCCTCGGTCAGGTGCCGGATGAGGGCGGATCGTACGAACTGGTCGTCCTCGACCACGAGCACACTTGCCATGGGCGGCACCGTACGCCATCCGGGGGAGCGGTGGAGGCGCCGGGACACCTCTGGGGGGCGTGGTGCAGTATGTCCCCCGATGAGACGAGGACTTGTACACGCGGCGGCCTGGACCCTGGCGACGGGCGCCGCGGTGACGCTGTCCTGGTGGGGTGTGCACACGGTGATGTCCGGTACCGCCTACGACCCGCCGCAGGCGCTGCCGCTGTCCGGTCAGCCGCTGTCCTCCTCGACGCACGGGTCCGTGCCGCCGCCCCCGCCCCCGCCGTCCGGGTCGTCCCCCTCAGCCACGCCGTCCCTCTCTGCGCCCGCCTCGCCGACCGCACCGCCCGCTTCCGGGCAGCCCTCCCCGCGCCCGCCGTCCTCCGGCGAGGAACCGGCGGGCCGGCAGCGCCCGTTGAAGCAGGGGGAGGCCGGCGGCGGGAGCGTCCGCAGCTATCCGGTCGACGGCGGCCGGGTGGTCTTCGACCTCGGTGCGTCCTCGGCCGAGCTGGTCTCCGCGACTCCGGCCGCGGGCTGGCGGATGCAGGTGTGGAAGCAACCGAAGTGGATCCGGGTGACGTTCACGGGCGACGGCCGCGAGATCGACGTCTTCTGCACCTGGCACGACCACCCGCCGATGGTCGAGACGGCGGAGCGCCCCGCCTAGCGGAAGACGGAGGGCGGCGGCGCCGGGGAGGCGGCGGCCGAGGCGTCCGTGACCGCGGCCGCGCCGCCGGTGAAGTCGGCCAGGGACCGGCCGTGTTCGACGCGGCCGGGGTGCGGGTCGCTCGCCACCCGCCGGGTGAACTCCGCGACCGGCAGCTCCCGGTCGGAGGCCACCAGCACCGCATTGCCGAATCGTTTCCCCCGGAAGACCACGGGATCGGCGGCCAGCGCGAGCTCCGCGAACCGCGAGGCGGCCGTCGCGACCTGCCCCCGCAGGTGGGCGAGCGGCGGCCCGTCGGCCAGGTTGGCCACGTACCACCCGGTGGGCGACATCGCCCGGCGTACGTCGTCCAGGAACTCCGCACTCGTCAGGTGGGCCGGGGTGCGGGCGCCGCTGAACACGTCCGCGATCACGAGGTCCGCCCAGCCGTCCGGGACCTTGCCGAGCCCGGCCCGCGCGTCCACGGCCCGCACCCGGACCCGCGCCTGCGGATCCAGCGGCAGGTGCTCCCGTACGAACGCCACCAGGCCGGCGTCGATCTCCACGATCTGCTGGGACGAGCGCGGGCGGGTGGACGCGGTGTAGCGGGCCAGGGTGAAGGCCCCGCCGCCGAGGTGGACGACGTTCAGGGGCTGCCGGGCGGGCGCGGCCAGGTCGATCAGGTGCCCGATCCGCCGCTGGTAGGCGAATCCGAGGTGGGAGGGGTCGTCCAGGTCCACGTGCGACTGCGGGGCACCGTCGATCAGCAGGGTCCAGGCGTTCGCCCGCTCCCGGTCCGGGTCCAGCTCTGCCAGACCGCCGTCCACCTGCGCGACGACGGCCTCGGGGGTACCGCGTCCGCGCCGCTTGCCCTTCGCCACGGCTCCATTATCGCCGCAGACCGCTCAGGTGCAGTTGTCGGCCGCCTCGATCAGGCGGGCGGCCTCCCCGAGGGCCGCGCGCAGCACCTCGGGGTCGGTGACCGGGTCCGCCGCCTCGGGCGGCAGCAGCCAGCCCGTGCCGTCGCTCGCGGGGGTCACGTCGAAGCGCATCCCGCGCCCCGACGTGTGCGTACACGCGCTCCCCGGCAGGTCCCAGGCGTCGGCGGTGCCGGGCGGGACCAGGAAGCCGAGGGTGTCCCCGGAGCAGTCGTGGAGGACCGGCCCCACCCCGCCGGCGGTCGCGTCCGCGGTCCGGCGGATGATGTCCACCGCCTCCAGCCCCTGCCGGGTGGGGACGGTCACCAGGTCGGGGGCCGCACTCTGCTCCGCGCTCGCGCCGCTGGTCTCCGTACTCATCTCCATGCCGGCCTCCTCATACGATCTGGGAACCGCCTCCCACTCCGCATGGTTCAACGCGCGGGGACGTCAACAGGTGCGGCGACCGGCCGCCGCAAAGGATGGCAGTTCATGGCGGATCGCGGGTGAGATATCCGTTTTGTAGCCAAACGTTGGTCGGGAGGTCCTTCACTGGAGGTACGTTCTTGCGCGCCGGTTTCCCAGGCACCGGCGGCACCTTGGCCAGAGAGGGCACGTCCGATGGCGGCGTCACCTAACGAAACCTTCCGGCAGCTGCGCGGGCAGCGTTCACCCGGCGAGTTCGCGGCGATGGTGCGGCGGGCAGCCCGGGAGATCGGGGAGACGGTCGCGTGCGACGCCCGGTACATCGGGCGGGTGGAGGCGGGCGAGATCCGCTGCCCCAACTACGCGTACGAACGGGTGTTCCTGCACATGTTCCCCGGACGCACACTCGCGGACCTGGGGTTCTCAGCGCGCGAATCCGTGCGCGGGCGCGGGCCGAACCGTTTCCCTCCCTCTTCCCCTTCGTCTGAGGAGAGCGACGTGCTGCGTCGCGCATTCATTTCCGGCGGATCCGCCACCGTGGCGGCCGCCACCCTGGGCTTCACGCTGCCCCGCTGGTCCGAACTGCCACACCGGGCGGGCGAGGCCGAGGCCGACGCCGTGGAGGCCGCCGTGCGCCGGATCCGGCTGCTGGACGACCGGCACGGCGCGGACGGCCTGTACCGGCGGGCCGCCGAGCCGCTGCGGACGGCGTACGCCCTGCTCGACGCCGGGGCGACCCGGCAGTCGACGGCCGACCGGCTGCACGCGGGAGCCGGCGAACTGGCCCTCTCGGTCGGCTGGCTGGCCCACGACTCCGGCCGCTTCTCCGACGCCCGGTCCCACTACGCCGAGGCCCTGGCCACGGCCCGCGTCTCCGGGGATCCGGCCCTGGAGGCGCACGCCTTCTGCAACACCGCCTTCCTGGCCCGCGACTCGGGCCGCCCGCGCGAGGCCGTACGGGCCGCCCAGGCGGGCGGGCGGGCGGCCCGCTCGGTGGGCTCGGCGCGGCTTTCCTGCCTGCTGACCCTGCGGGAGGCGGGCGGCTGGGCGGGCCTGGGTGACCGGTCAGGCTGCGAGGAGGCCCTCGGACGGGCCCACACGCTCTTCGGGCGCGGGCCCTCGGCGGCCGACCCCGAGTGGATGAGCTTCTTCGGCGAAGCCGAGCTGGAGGCCCTGGAGGCGCAGTGCTGGTCGGCCCTCGGGGAGTACACCCGGGCCGCCCGCCACGCCGCCCGGGCCTCGCACCTCCAGGACGCGCACTTCGCGCGGAACGTCGCGCTCTACACCGCCCAGCTCGCGGACGACCTGGCGAGGGCGGGCGCCCCCGAGGAGGCCGCTGCGGCCGGCGGGCGGGTCCTGGACCTGCTCCCCCAGGTCCAGTCGTCCCGTGTCGAGGCCATGCTCACCTCGACCGCGCGGGCCCTGATCCCCCACCAGCGCACGGCGCACGTGGCGGAGTTCCTCTCCCGCCGCGAGCAGCTGCCGGCGCTGCGGGCGACCTGAGCCGCTCCCGTACGACCGTCCCGGTGGCGCCACCGCTACGGCCGCCAGGCCACCCGGTGCTCCGCCAGGTGCGACAGCACCGAGTGGTTGGCCTCCCAGCCGTCCGGGAACTTCACCGTCACGCCGAGCTGGACCGGGTCCGTCGAGGGGTGCTCGTCCAGCAGGTCCGCTATGCCCGCGCGGGCCACGACCACGCAGGCGTGGCGGTGACGGGAAGTCAGCACGCACAGCCGGCCCGTCTCCAGGTGGAAGGCCGTGGCGTCCGGGCGGCCGGACAGCGGGTGCAGGACGACCGTCAGGTCGTACTCGCGGCCCTGGAGGCGGTTCGCGGTGTCGACCGTGACGCCCGTGACGCCCAGCTCGGCGAGGGCCGCGCGGACCGCCGCCGCCTGGTCGCGGTGGGCGGTGCCCACCGCGATCCGGTCCGCGGTCAGCGGTACCGCGTCGGGGGACTGCTCGGAGACCGCGACCGCGCCCCGGTCCAGGGCGCGGCGTACCACCAGCGCCACCGCCCGGACCGCCTCCGGGTCGGTGCGCGGCGTGTGGCGGGCGGGGAGTTCGAGCAGGCCCCAGCCGGACTCCGCGGCCTCGTCGAGGACACGGTCCGGGCCCGACCCGTCGCCGGCCACGCCGTACGACAGCCGCCGGTCGCCGTGGCGCGTACCGCTGCGGAAGGGCGTGTACGGGTAGAACGCGCCCGAGACCAGCGGCGCGGCCGAGGCCGGCAGCCGCCAGGACACGGGCAGCCGGTGCTGGGGCAGGTCCGGATTGTGCGCGAGCAGGGTGGAGACAGCGGAGGCGGAGGGGTCGTACGACAGTCCCGCCCACTGGTCCGCGCCGACGACGCTGAACGGGTCGAGCTGCCCGGGGTCGCCCACGAACAGGGCCCGTTCGAAGAGCCCGGCCACGGCGAGGAGCGCGTCCGAGCGCATCTGGTACGCCTCGTCGACGATGGCGTGTTCCCACGGCCCGACGCCCTGGGTGTGGCCCCATTTCGCAGCCGTGGAGACGACCACGGGCAGTTCGGCCAGGTCCGCCGGCTTCGCGGAGAGCACGACCGAGGGCCGGCCCAGCAGCGCCTTGTCGTAGGCGTCGGCGTCGCTGCTGTGCAGGCGGCCGACCCGCAGCTCGGGGTCCTTGTCCGCGAGCCGCAGCACCAGGTCGTCCACCTGGGCGTTGGTCTGCGCGACGATCATGAGGCGGCGGCCGGCCCCGGCCAGTTCGCGGGCCGCGCGCACGACGAGCGTGGACTTCCCCGCGCCGGGCGGGGAGTCCACGACCACGCCGCGGGCGGTGCCGTGCAGCGTGTCGTGCAGGATGGCGGCCGTGGCCCTGGCCGCGGCCGCGCCCGGGTCGAAGGTGCCGGCGGCTTCGGGAGCGCGCAGCGTCACAGGAGGTCCTCGTCGGTCACGGGGTCGGTGCGTTCGGCAACCGCGGCTCCGGGCGGGCCGCCGTGCGTCCAGGGGGTGTCCTCCGGGTCGGGCAGCTTCGGTCCGGTGCGCGGCTCGTGCTCGAAGAGGGTCCAGCAGACCCGGTCGCCCTTCTCCGGCACGGAGCCCGGCTCCGGGTCCCGGCCGCGGCCCATCTTGTCGAGCAGGCGCAGCACCAGCGCGGCGCCCTCCTCCTGCCGGACGAACTCCGCGGTCTGGGTGCGGCCGTCGAGCGAGCGGTAGACCTTGACCGGCCCGTCGAGCGGCGGCCGGTCGTCGGTGCGGACGGTGACCAGCGGCCGCGGGCTGGGCCGCTTCGACTCCGTCCACTCCATGACGACCTCGGTGACCTCGCCCGCGAAGGCCTCGCCGGCCAGTCGCCGCGCGGCCATGGCCAGCGGGTCGTCCAGGGCCTCCTGGGCGTCCAGCCGGGCCTGTTCGGTCTCGCGCCGGCCGAGTTTCTGCGCGGCGGTGACGGCGTCGTCCTGGCGCGGCTGCGGCGGCTCCCCGGCCCGGACCCGGTCGCGGTGGCCGGTGTACGACCAGCGGTCGCCGGTCCAGCGCTGCTCGGTGTGGTGGCCCGGGGGCAGGGTGCGTACGAGGTCCAGGGCCTGCCAGACCGCCCGCCAGGTGGGCATCAGCTGGGCCTCGACCAGGTCGCGCACGGCCCGGGCGGCCGCGGCGACGGCTGCCGGGTCGGCGGGGTGGGCCGACCGGGCGGCGTCGTAGCGGGCCATGGCGGGGGCGAGGAGCCGGTTGTCGAACGCCGGGTCGGTGGCGGGGCCCGCGGGGGGCACCACGAGCTGCCCGTCGGCGGTGCGGTCCAGCTCGGCGCGCAGGGCCTGATCCGCTCCGGTGCCCGCGGCGTCGGGGTCGGGCGCTATCCAGGCCAGGAGCGCGCCGAGGTGCTGGTCCTCCAGGCTGCTCTGGCCGGTGGCCCAGTGGCGGGAGAGCAGGCCGGTCGCGGAGAGCAGCAGCGCGGAGCCGGGCATCCGGGAGCGCTCGGCGAGGTGGGTGAGCCACCGCCCGAGGAGGGGGACGCGGGCGGGTGCCGGGTACGGGGTGTCGGGGTCCTGCTCGGCAGTGCGCCGGAAGCGCATGGACCGGCCGAGGAGGCGTACGTACTCGATGCCGGCGGCGCTCGGCACGACCAGCTGGGGGGCGTCCAGGCAGAGTTCGGTGGGGACCTTGACCCGCTTGCCGGTCTCCGGGTCGGTCTCGGTGCGCTCGGCGGGCTCGACGGTGTCGGCGTACGAGTCGAGGTACGGCAGCACCTCCTCGGCGAGGTCCGCGAGGAAGGCCCAGCGCAGGTCGCGGTCGCGGGGCTGCGGGACGACGAGGAGCCGCGGGGCGTCCCGGTCGGTGCCGACGAGCGCGCCGAGCGGGGCGCCCGCCTCACCGGCGGTGGTCAGCGGTACGAAGACGAGGGGGCGCTCGCCGAGGTGGCGGTGGCGGACGGTCGCGAGGGGCCGGGCGCGGCCGGCACGGACGGCTTCGAGCCGGGCGAGGGTGGTCAGGAGGGACATCCGGCCGCCTCCAGGGCCTCGGCGCGCAGCCGGGCGGCGCGGTGGAGGGCCTCCGCGACGGGGTCGCCCGCGGCGGCTCCCGCGCCCGCTGCCGGGCCGGCCGGGCAGCCGCCGGCGGCGGCGAGGGCCGCCTCGACCGTCGTCAGCGTGCCCAGTTCGCCGCGGAGGCCGCGGCCGAGGGTGGTGACGGATCCGGCGGAGCGGGCCCGGTCGCGGCAGTGGAAGGCCAGTTCGCAGGCGGCCAGGCAGTCGGGGGCGTAGGCGGCGGAGACGGATTCGACGGCCTCGGTCAGCTCGGCGCGCGGCAGGGCGAGGTCGAACGTGGTCCCGGCGGGCAGCGCGGCCGCGAGGTCCTCGACGCGGGTGAGCCGGTCGAGCTGGCGGCTGGTGACCGCGCGCTGCTTGCGGACGTCGACGGCTGCGGCCGTCGGGAGGTTCGAGAAGTCCTTGGGGCACACCAGCAGGACCGCGTGGCCGACCCGGGCGCCGTCGAGCACGGCTGCGATCCGCTCGAGGGCGAGGACGTAGACGGCGGCCTGGCGGGCGGCGGCCCCGACCTTGGCCGGGTCGGCGCTCCCGTCGACCATCGGGAAGGACTTGATCTCGACGACCGTCCACCGGCCGTCGGGGTGGACCACGACGGCGTCCGGTTCCAGGTAGGCCGGGGAGCCCGCCACCTCCAGCGCGAGCATCGGGTGGTCGAGGAGGGTCCAGGTCCCGGAGGAGGTGGCCTCCCGCAGCGCGAGGGAGGTGCGGGCGGCGCGGCCCTCGGGCCCGGCGGCGGTGAGGTCAGGGACGTGGGCCGCGCGGGGCGGCTCGGCGCCGCCGCCGAGCCGCTCGTGCACCAGGCGGAGGAGCTCCGTGCCGCCGTCGCCCTTGACCTTGGCCTCGAAGGAGTTGCCGCGGACCATCGCGAACTGCGACTGGCCGTACGAAGCGGGCGAGCCGAGCGCCGAGGCGAGGGCGGTCTTGTCCACGCCGGCGCCGTCCAGCAGCGCGCGTCTGCGGCATCCGGGGTTGGCTGCCAGCGCCGCGAGGGCCCGCGCGTCCAGGGGACGCGGGGGCACGGCGGGGCCGCGCAGCTCAGCGAGCCGCTGCCGGAGTGTCGTCGTCTGCGGGGGTCCGCTGGGCGGGTAGGCGCTCACCCGCGGAAGTGTCCCATCCGGCACTGACAATCGCGGACTTCCGCCGAAATCGCGGGGCGAGGCGTTCCGCGGTCCGCCGGGCGTACGGGGTCAGCAGGAAGCCCACGCCCATGACCGCGGCGCCGGCGACGGCGTCCAGCAGGTAGTGGTTCGCGGTGCCGAGCACGACGATCACGGTGAGGGCGGGGTAGACGACGCCCGCGACGCGCATCAGCGGGGTGCGGCCGTACTGCCAGAGCAGGATCCCGCACCACAGGGCCCAGCCGACGTGCAGGCTCGGCATGGCGGCGTACTGGTTCGTGAACGATCCGAGCCCGCGCGGGGCGCTGGCCTCGGCGCCCCACCAGCCGTACGAGCTGTACTGGGCCATGGTGTCGGTGAAGCCGTGCACGGCGTCGAGCAGCCGGGGCGGGCAGGTGGGCATCAGCGTGAAGCCGACGAGGCCGAGGAGGGTGGAGAGCATCAGCCACGTGCGGGCCGTGACGTAGGCGGCGGGGCGGCGCAGGTACAGCCATATGAGGACGGCCGGCGTGACGAGGTAGTGCAGCGAGGCGTAGACGAAGTCGGCGGGTATGCCGAGCCAGGGTTCCTCCGTGAACAGCCGGTTGAGCGGGTGTTCGGCGTTGAGGTACAGGAGCTTTTCGTAGTGGAGTATCGCGAGGCCGTGGTCGACGGCGGTCGTCACGTCGCCGCGGGCGAGGAGGCGCCCGCCGGAGTATGCGGCGTACACGACGCCGATGAGCAGGAGTTCGACCCACCAGCGCGGGCGGTGTACGCGTTCTGACATACGGCGTAAGACGCTTGCGGAAAGCCGGAGGTTGCTTCGGAAGCCGCATGTTGTTCACGTGCGGGATGATGGTCGGGTTGCCGTATTACCTCGTGAATCGCCTCGTACCGGGAGAGAACGCATGGCACCCCGCATCCTGCTGGCACGCCACGGCCAGACCGAGTGGTCGCTGTCCGGCCAGCACACCGGACGTACGGACGTCCCGCTCCTGGAGGAGGGCCGCCGCGGGGCGAAGCTGCTCGGGGACCGGCTGGCCCAGGAGCCGTGGGCGGGGCTGCCGGGGCTGGAGGTGCGCACGAGCCCGCTGGTCCGGGCGAGCGAGACCTGCGACCTGGCGGGCTTCGGGGCGCGGGCGGAGCCGTGGGACATGCTGATGGAGTGGGACTACGGCGACTACGAGGGCCTGACTCCGGCCGAGATCCACGCGATCCGGCCGGGCTGGCTGATCTGGCGCAACGGCGCCGCGGGCGGTGAATCGGTCGCCGACGTCTCGGCGCGCGCGGACGAGGTGGTCGCCTGGGCCCGCTCGTCGGAGCGCGACGTCCTGGTCTTCGCGCACGGCCACATCCTGCGCACGCTGGCCGCGCGCTGGCTCGGCATGGACGCGTCCTTCGGCGCCCGGATCAAGCTCGACCCGACCTCCCTGTCGGTACTGGGCTGGGCGTACGGGGCGCCGGCGCTGGAGCGCTGGAACGACACGGGCCACCTGGAGCGCTGAGGCCTCCCCCGCCCCGTCCGCGGCCCCGGGCGGCGGTCTTGCGCGGGGTTGGACAATGGAGGGTGGCCCGCGCGGAAGCACCAGGTGGGGGTCAGACCGGCGCGGCGGCCCTCGCCGCGCCGCGCGCACGTCCGTACGCGGCCCGCACGGACGGCCGTACGCCCACGATCACAGCCGGAGGACACGCATGGCAGAGCCCGAGCGGACCGAGCGGAGGCTGCGGCCCGCACCGCTGCTCTTCGAGCCCTCGGAGGCCGTCGCGGACCCCGAGCACTTCTTCGACCTGGAGTCCATCGAGGACCCCCGCGAGCTGCTCGCCCGCGCCACCGAGCTGACGCTCGCCTTCCGGGCCGCACAGGACCGCGCGATGGAGTTCCAGGCGGTGGCCGCGGCGCAGCTCGCGGACCCGCGCCGGTTCGACCGGCTGCCCGCCGCGGCCATTGCGGAGCAGGCGGAGTGGACCGAGGACTACGCCGAGAAGATGATCGAGTTCGGCCGCGGACTCCTGAACGGCGACTCCGACCCGGCCTCCTGAACGGGCGGCGAACAGCCGCCCGACCAGGGCGCTCCGGGGCGGTCCGGGCGTAGAACTGATGACCGACCAAGAGCCACTGGCATATGCCGGGGCGGAAGATACCCCACCCCGCCCCTCCCTGTCCCGGTTTCCCGCAACTCTTTGAAACGGAACAGACACGCCCGGTAAATGTAGGGCGCATGAGCTCTTGGCTGCGGGACGAGACGCGAGACAAGCCGGCCGGCGGGTGTCAGGCCGCCGTGGGCGACGCCGACGAGGCCGGCCTGTTCGGGCTGCTCGAGGCGGAGGGGCTCGGCCGGCATCCGGCCGCCCATGTGACCCCGCCGGGCGCCGCGTGGCTCGCCTCGGCCTCCCCCCACCCCCGCAGCACCCTCTCCCTCTGGGAAGCGCGCCCCACCGCGCCCGCGGTGCTGCCCTGCGGTTCGGCCTTCGACGTCGTGAACGTACCCGCGACGTTCGGGCGGCGGATGCTGGACAGGCTCTGGGAGGACGGGCCGGGCTCGGGCCCGGTGGCCGTGCACCGCGGACGGATGCTGCTGTTCGCCGCGCCGGGCACGGCCCACCGGCTGCCTGCACTGCTGGACTGGGAGGAGTGGGGTTCGGCGATCCCGGCCCTGCTCTGCCACGGCCGCGGGGACGCCATCGCCGTACCGGCCCTCGCAGCGCCGCCGGACGGCGCGCCGCAGCCGTCGCGCTGGCTCGTCGCCCCCGACAGCCGCCAGCCCTGGCTGCCGGGCCCCGAGGTCTTCCTGTGGGCCTGCGTCCGGGCCGCGCGTACCGCCTCAGCTGCGACGGTGCGGGTATCGATTTTTCCTTCGGCGGATCCGGATGCTAATGTCTACGACGTCAGCAGGCGCCGCTAGCTCAGTTGGTTAGAGCAGCTGACTCTTAATCAGCGGGTCCGGGGTTCGAGTCCCTGGCGGCGCACAGACGGAAGAAGCCCCTCGCAGCGATGCGAGGGGCTTCTTCGTGTTCCGGACGGGTCCGGCGGCCCGGCTCAGGTGGTGATCTTCACGGTCCAGTCTCCCGACCGGGTACGGTCGGCCACCTCGATCCGGATGCTCTCGCCGGGCACCTTGTACGACTCCCCGACCGCCAGCGGCGCGTCCGCGAGCGCCGGGTAGACCGACTGGTCCCAGCAGGCCTCGGTGTCCGGGTGGGTGTCCAGCACCTCGACGGGCCCGCCGCCGGACGCGGCCTCGTTGCGCACCCGGTAGATCAGCACGCCCTCGGTGCACGTCCCGGAGTCGTTGCCGACCGCGCCGCGCGCCTCCACGGCGATGACGCTGTTCTCCCCGGTACGGACCACCGCGAGCCGGGTGCCGCCGCGGCCGCCGGTCACGCCCGGGGCGCCCAGCGACTGGAGCGTGTGCAGCGAGGACCCGCCCTGTACGCAGTCCACCTGGCCGGGGGCCAGCCAGCCGAGCTTCCACTTGTGCCAGGCGAACAGGTCCGGCGCCATCCCGAACTGGCTGCCCATGACGTCCCAGTCGCCGACGTAGGTGTCCCAGTCGCCCTTGCCGTCCGTGGGGCGGTGGTACAGGTCCGGGAGGTCGAAGACGTGGCCGGTCTCGTGCGCGAGGACGTTGCGGTCCGGCGGGCGGCTCTCGAAGACGGTGACGATCCGGCGCAGCTCGGCGCCGTCGGCGCGGATCGGACGGTCGAAGTTGACGACCTTGGTGGCGTCGGAGTCCACGCCCGGGGCGTCCGGGTCGGCGACGAAGTAGACGACGTCGTACCGGCTGAAGTCCACCTTCCGATCGGCGGCGGCCACCGCGTCCCGCAGATAGGACGCCCGGTCATCGGGCGCCCAGTCCCGCCTTATCCCGTAGGCGGTGGACGCCTTGGGCATCGCGATCCACTCCCGGCCGGGATGCGGGACGAGCCGGAACCTGCCGTACGAAGCCTGCTCGAAGAAGCGGCTGGTCGCCGGGAAGTAGTCGGCGGCCAGTTCCTCGGGGCCGTACTGCGGGCGGGCGTCGGGGAAGGACAGGAAGACCATCACGGCGTCGAGGCGGCGGGCCGGCTTGGGGTAGGCGGCGTTCCAGGTGTCGAGGCCGAGGGAGTGGTGCGCCGCGGTCCGGGTCAGCTCGCAGGGTCCGGCACCCGGCTCGGCCACCGCCGGCCCCGCGACGAGGGACATGGCAGCAAGCGCCGTCAGGGAGGTGAGCGCCGCTGCCGTGCTGCGGATGCGGTAGCGCTCCACTCCCCCGGGTGTCAGCTGTCGCGGCACGTGGACCTCCGGTGGGGGTTCGGAACATCCCACCCACCTTGTGCCGATACGTACTAGATTGTCCTGTTCCGGTGCCCCACACGAGTGAGCCGCCGTACGCGCCGCTGACCACCCAGGCATCACGGAACGTCACATCCGATCAGGGGTGGACCTGCACGTTCATCGCTGCACAGGGCCGCGCAGAAACGATCAACCATGGTCGGACTGTTGCCGAAGGCTGCGGCGACGCGGCTGGATAGCCGCTCCCGGCAGCCTCTATGATCGGCACACTTTCCTGCGCGGACACCGGGAGCGAGCGGTGAGCGGAACAACGGAAGGACCCGGTTCAGCGGCTGACAGCATCCGACCGGCGACTACGGAGCGTTATTTCACCGGCCGGTCAGCCGCCGAACTGCGTGACTACCGGGCCGCCTTCAACGCGGCGCACCTCGCCATGGCCGTCGTCGACCGCGACGGGCTCGTGGTCTCCGCCAACCACGCCCTGGCCCAGCTGCTGGGCGCCGAGCCGCACTCCCTGGTCGAGCAGTCCGCCGCCGACCTCGTCGACCTCGCGGCGGAGGCCCGTACCTGGCAGGCGTACCTCGAGGTGCTGCGCGGGCGGCAGGCCCGGCTGCGCTGCACCCGGCGGCTCAAGCACCCCGACGGGCACTCGCTGTGGACCGAGGTGACCGTGGGCCCGGTCCCGGGCACCCGGGACGTGCTGCTGTCGGTGGCCGACATCAGCGACCGCCGCGACCTCCAGGCCCGGCTGCGGCACCTCCAGATGCACGACCCGGTGACCCGGCTGCCGAACCGCGCGCTGTTCTTCGAGCGGCTCTCGGCCGCCCTGGAGGCGTCGTCGTACGAGCACGGCGGCACCGGGCGGATCGGCCTGTGCTACCTCGACCTCGACGGCTTCAAGGCGGTCAACGACACCCTGGGGCACCGGGTCGGGGACCGGCTCCTGACGGCCGTGGCCGCACGGCTGACCCACTGCGCGGAGGAGGCCGACCAGTCGGGCTACCGGCGCGGCGGCGGACATCTGGTGGCCCGGCTCGGCGGCGACGAGTTCGCCCTGCTGGTCGAGGACTCCACCGGCACCGAGCAGCTCGCCGACCTGGCCCGGTCCGTGCTGAGCGCGGTGCAGGAGCCGTTCGAGCTGGCGGGTCAGCGACTGTCGGTCTCGGCGTCGATCGGCGTGGTCGAGCGGGCGACGGACGGCACCTCGGCCACCGGCCTGATGCAGATGGCGGACACCACGCTGTACTGGGCGAAGGCCGACGGGAAGGCCCGCTGGACCCTCTTCGACCCGGAGCGCAACGCCCACCGGATGACCCGCCAGGCGCTCTCTTCGACGCTGCGGCCGGCCGTGGAGCGGGGCGAGTTCGCGCTGGAGTACCAGCCGCTGGTGGACCTGGAGAGCGGGGCGGTACGGGGCGTCGAGGCGCTCGTACGGTGGAACCACCCGCAGTTCGGCACCCTGGCGCCGAATCGGTTCATCGGAATTGCGGAAGAGGACGGATCCATCGTCCAGCTGGGCCAGTGGGTGCTGCGGACCGCCTGCCGGCAGGCCCGCCGCTGGCAGCTCGACCTCGCCCAGTCCACGGACACCCCGGTGTTCGTGAGCGTCAACGTCGCCGTGCGGCAGGTCTGGGACTCCGACCTGGTGGGCGACGTCGCGGAGATCCTGGCCGAGACCGGTCTCGATCCGCAGCTGCTCCAGCTGGAGCTGACGGAGTCGGCGGTGATGGGCTCGGCCGGACGGCCGCTCCAGGCCCTGCAGGAGCTGAGCGACATGGGCGTGCGCATCGCCATCGACGACTTCGGCACCGGCTACTCGAACCTCGCCTACCTGAGCCGGCTGCCGGTCTCCGTCCTCAAACTGGACGGCTCCTTCGTGCGCGGGTTCCGCTACGAGGAGGGGACGCACCCCAATCCCGCCGACGAGACCATCGTCGAGGCCCTCGTCCAGCTCGCCCACCGGCTGGGGCTGACCGTCACCGCGGAGTGCGTGGAGACGGCCGGGCAGGCGGCCCGGCTGCGGCGGGTGGGCTGCGACACCGGCCAGGGCTGGCTGTACTCGCGCGCGGTGGCCCCGGACCGCATCGCCGAGATGATCGGCACCCACGTCGGCGCCGAACACGACCGCCGGTAGTCCCCGTGACCTGGCCGCGGCTGCATTTTCCGTTCGCCGGAGCGGCAAACCAGCACGAGCGCAGCGCTAGCCGGTGCGGCCCGGCAGGCCGGGCCAGTTCGGGCCGATGGGCAGCGGGTAGCCGTCCTCGACGCGGTCGGCGGTGATGTCGTACCGCATGTACCGGTCGCCCTTGAAGAAGTACGCCTCGCCGTTGTTCCACACGACGCCGGCGTCGACCCCGTCGCGCCACAGGCCGGGCCAGAACGGCTCGATGGGCAGCGGGTACCCGGGGTCCACGCGACCCTCGGTGATGTCGTACCGCATGTACTCGCCGCCGCGGAGGAAGTAGGCCTTCCCGGTGGGCCACAGGACGGCCGCGTCGATCCCGTCGGCCCACAGCCCCGGCCAGTCGTCGGCGATCGGCCTCGGGAAACCGGGATCCACCCGGTAGGCCGCGATGTCCCAGCGCATGTACTCGTTGCCGCGGAAGAAGTACACCTTCCCGCCCGGCAGCGGCAGGGCCGCGTCGATCTCGTCCCCCCACAGGCCGGGCCAGTTGCCGGCGATGGTCAGCTCGTAGTCGGGGTGGATCACCCGTCTCTGCGCGATGTCGTACGCCCTGTACTGCGTCCCGCGCATGAAGTAGGCGTTGCCGTTGTTGTACATGAGCGCCACGTCGATGCCGCCGTCGCTCCACAGGCCGGGCCAGTTCGCCCCGACCGGCCGCGGGAAGGCGGGGTCGGCCCGGTGCGTCTCAACGTCGTAGCCGATGTACTGCCAGCCGCGCAGCAGGTACGCCTTGCCGTCGCTCCACATCGCAGCGCCCTGGATCGCGCCGTTGCCCACGCCGGGCCAGTTCGGGACGATGGGCTTCGGGTAGCCGGGGTCCACCTTGTCGGAAGCGACGTCGTACTGCACGTACTCCTCGTCGCGGAAGAAGTACGCCTTGCCGTTGTCCCACAGGGCGGCCGCGTCGATCCGGTCGCCCCACAGACCGCGCCAGTGCGCGCTGATGGGCAGCGGGTAACCGTCGTCCACCCTGGCGGAGTCGATGTCGTACCGCATGTACTGGCCGTCGCGGAAGAAGTAGGCCTTGCCGTTGTTCCACATCACGGCCGCGTCGATCCGGTCGCTCCACAGGCCGGTCCAGTGCGGGCCGATGGGCTGGGGAAAGCCGGGATCCACCCGCCGGGTGCCGATGTCCATGCGGTAGTACTCGCCGCCCGCGAAGAAGTACGCCTTGCCGTTGGGCAGACAGAGGGGCGCGGTCAGCATGCGCAGGCTGAGCGTCTCCACGAAGGAGCTGTAGTTGTCGGCGTTCTTCGCCGCCGCGTCCGGGTTGCTGACCGCGAGTTCGCGCGATGCGGGCAGGCCGTACACGATGTCGTCGGTGTCGACTGTCGGTGCGGCGTGGCTCCACTCGTGGACGATGGTGCCGAACCGCGCGTCGGTTCCGGTCACCGAAAGCATGAAGAAGTTCGGGCAGATGTGGACGGTGTCCGATCCGAGGTGCGTGTACGCGTTGGTGTTGACCCCGCACTTCGACGACGGGCTCAGGTCGTAGGTGGTCTGCCCCCGCATATAGGCCAGCGTCCCGGTGAAGCGGTCCAGCACCTTCTTGTAGCGGGCGGCGTCGTACTCTCCGAACCACTCCGTGTAGAGCGTGTTGTCCGTCTGCGCGGTCCAGCTCTTCATCCCGGCGACGGCCGCCTCCAGCCAGGCAACGGCGTTGGCGTGCGCGGCGAGGACCTGGTCGAAGCCCGGAGGGAGCGGGATGTCCCGCGACTCGGCCGCCCGCCGTTCCGCACCCGGCCCGATCGTGAGCCGCCACGCCGAGTCCTTCGGCCGTTCGGTGCGCGCCCGCTCGCCCGTGGTGGGGCGGGCGGGGCCGTCCGGGAGGAGCTCGAAGCCCGTGGTGACCGGGCCGAGGGTCAGGCCCTGGTGATCCTCCCGGGGGCGTGCGGTGGGGGCGTCGGGCCCGGTGACGGGGATGACGTCGGCGAACCGCACCAGCAGGGTGACCTCGTACGCGCCGGGCTCGTCCAGCGCGTACGACTCCGAGACGTCGAGCTGCCCGGTGACGGTCTCACCGGCCCGGACGGTCCGGTAGGAGGCCGGACCGGGGTCGGCGCGGCTGACGAACCGCCCGTCGTAGGGGATCAGGCGATCCCCGTGCCGTACCTCGAGGAAGTTGAAGACCTCGCCTTCGAGCGGGGTGTTCCAGACGAGCAGCCGGTAGTCGGTACCGCCGACGTTCGTGAGCTCGAAGGTGAGGAGGACCGGCTCGCCCCGGCTGTACGCCGGGTCTCCGCGGATGGCCAGACGGAAGTCTTCGCGCATCGGTTCGGCTCCTCGTGTGGGAGGTCGCCCGTGCTTCCAGCGTCGGCCACGCGGGGCCGCGCCGCATCCCCGCGGGGGTCCGGGCCGACTCTGCCCGGACCCCGCCCTGACTCAGAGGCTGCGGACGAAGGCGGTGAACGCCTCCGGGGCGACCGTGAAGGCGGGGCCTTCGGGGTTCTTGGAGTCCCGGACGGCGACCCGGCAGGGCTGGGCGGCCACCTCGACGCAGTCGCCGCCGTTCGTGCTGCTGTACGAGGCCTTGCGCCAGGCGGCTCCGCCGAGGGGGGCGCACTCGACGCACTCGCCGCCGGTGTTTCCGCTGTAGCTGGACTTACGCCACCAGGCGCCCGTCGGGTTCTGGTTGCTCCCCATAGCGCTCCTCCATTACCCGCGTGATCAACACCGCCGAGTCCTCAACAGAGAGTGCAGCGGCCTGCAAGTGAGCGTAACGAAGGGCGGCTTCCCTGACCGCGTCGGGGTTGGCCGTCATGTGGCCCGAAATGAGGTCTTCCGTGTAGACCACGTCGGGGTCACTGGCGAACCGCATCCCGGTGAACGACCCGATCAGGCCTGCATGTTCACCGGCAGCATTGGGGAGCACCTGGATCTGCGCCCACCGGTTCTCATGGAAGCTGAGCAGATGGGCGAGTTGCTCACGCATCACCTGTCGACCCCCGATCGGCCGGTGAAGCACTCCCTCGTCGAACACCACCCAGACCATCGGCGGCATCTCCCGGCGCAGGATGCGATGACGCTCCATTCGGGCCGCAACCAGCTCATCGAGCTGGTCCGGTAGTCCACTCGCCAGCACAGCCCGCGCGTACGCCTCCGTCTGGAGCAGCCCGTGCACCAACTGAGGCTGATAGGTGGAGATGTAGGCCGCCCGTGCCTCCATCTCGGCGTACTCCTGGAACCACGTCGGCAGCACGCTCCGCAGGACCAGCCCCACCAAGCGGGAGAACACCCCGCCGGTGCCGAGGGCCGCGTCGACCCGTTCCGAGAAGTCGCGGGTCGGGACCCGGCGGCCGTTCTCCACCATGCCGATCAGCGACCCGGTGCAGAAGATGATCGCGCCCAGCTCCGCCTGCTTCAGCCCCGCCTCTTCTCTCAACCGACGCAGCTCGAAGCTGTAGTAGTCGAGCGGCGAGGCACTGGGATCGATGTCGCGGGCCAGGACCATGAGACGGCACCCCCAAGCGGAAACGAGCTTGTGGCCGAGCGTAGCGACATCAACACGTACCGGCGTCGCGAATCCGGCAACCATGTGACACACCGCCGCCCCGCACCCTCGGTCAGGGGGTGCGGGGCGGGGCGTCGCTCGGCGCGGGGTGGGGGGATCAGCAGGCGCCGAGGTCCTTCCAGACACCCCACTCACCGGTCGTGCCCGGCGTCTCGTTCTGCGTCCACCACTGGGCCTTCCACTTGCGGCCGTTGTGGGAGACCTCGTTGCCGGCCGTGTAGATCGTGCCCGCCACGTACGCCGGAACCGCACCGCAGCCGGTCGGGGGCGTGGTCGGCGGGGTCGTCGGCGGCGTCGTGGGAGGCGTCGTGGGCGGAGTGGTCGGCGGAGTGGTCGGCGGGACCGTGCTGCCGCCCATGGCGTCCGAGATCTGGTTCAGCAGCGTGGTGTTGTTGTCCAGGCCGAGGAGCGAGTACATCATCGCGCCGGCCAGGCCGCGCTGCTTGGCGTAGTCGACCCGGGCCTGGATCGAACGCTGGTCGAGGCCGGTGAAGAACTCGCCGTCCTTGTAGAAGTACGAGGCCTTGGCCTGATCGTCCCAGAAGGTCGTGGCGGCGTTGTCGACGATCCCGCCGAGCTCCTTGTAGTGCGCGATGCCCGCCTGCTGGCTGACCGGACGGACGTTGGAGGCACCGGTCGCGCTCTGCGCGAGGCCGTTCTTGGTGCCGGCCGGGACGCCCTTCCAGCCTCGGTAGTAGAACTCGTAGCCCAGGGTGAGCTTGCCGGCGGGGAAGCCGCCCGCGATGCCGTAGGCGGCGTTGCCGTCGATCCAGGAGTCGATGGCGTTGTCGATGCTGTACTTCTCGGTGCCCGGCGCGATCGGGTCGGTCGGGTCGGCCGCGGACGGGTACAGCGGGGACTGGTGGTACGTCGGCCCGTCGCCGTCCCAGGCGCCGTGCATGTCGTACGTCATGATGTTCGCGTAGTCGAGGTACGCGCCGATCTTGTCCGTCTCGATGTATTTGATCTTGTCCTGGCCGGCCGGGAGGGCCGCGGTCAGCAGGTACTTCTTGCCGCCGTTGGCCGCGCCGTGCGCGTCGAGCTGCTCGCGGAACTCCTTGAGCAGGAGCGTGAAGTTCGCCTTGTCCTCGGGGCCGTAGTGGTTGCCGAGGTGGCCGCCGGACGAGCCCGGGTACTCCCAGTCGATGTCGATCCCGTCGAAGACGCCGGCTGCGGTGCCGGGGCCGCCGAAGCCGCCCTCGACGGGCAGGTTGCCCTTGATGTACTGGTCGATGCAGGAGGTGACGAACTTCTTGCGGCTCGCGTCCGTCTTCGCCGCGTCGTGGAAGTACTTGGAGTACGTCCAGCCGCCCAGCGAGATGTTGATCTTCAGGTGGGGGTACTTCGCCTTCAGCTCCTTGAACTGGTTGAAGACGCCCACGATCGACTGGTCCCACTTGTCGGCGACGCCGTCCACGCTGTCGGCCGCGCTGAAGGACTTCTGGTAGTCGGCGTACGAATCGCCCGCACCGTCACCGGCGTTGGGGTTGTTGTCGTCCCCCGCAGCCTTGTTGGCCTCGAAACACGTGAGGTTGGTGGGGTGGATGTTGCCGAACGAGTAGTTGATGACGTCCAGCTTGCCCGCTATGCCACGGGTGTCGAGGTGCTTGGGGTAGAAGGCGTTGCCGTACACGCTCCACTGGTCGTAGTACGCGATCTTCACGCCCCCGGCGCTCACCGTGGAGGCGGCGGCGTCGGCGGCCTGGGCGGTGGTGAGTCCGGCGAAACCCGCCATGGCTCCGGCGGCGAGCGCGGCGGTGGTGACGGCCGCGAGCAGCGGTTTACGGATGTGCATGAACTGCCTCCGGAGTTGGGAGGGGAGGGGAGGTGCACGTGCTGGGAGAAGTGATAGCCGTCACGCCGACGCCGAGTCAATGGTTCAGGCCAAAGCAGGACTAGACCAGTTCGGGCGCGAAAGGGCACGTCAGGGACGTGAGGGGGCATCAGAAACCGCCCGCCACCCCTGGTGACGAGCGGTTTAAGGATCTCTTCAGGTGGCCGCGCGAAAGGTTTCGGCAACAAACCAGCCAAACCCCGTTCGCGTGCCGTTGACCTTTCAGGCACCGGCCTCCGGGAGGCCGTACGCATCTGCGACGAGCTCGTACGAGCGCAACCGGGCCGCCCCGCCGTGGGTGTGCGCGGTGAGCATCAGCTCGTCCGCCCCGGTCCGCGCGACCAGTGCGTCCAGCCCGGCCCGCACCTCGTCGGCCGTCCCGTGCACGACGTTGCGCAGCCAGCCGTCCACGAACTCCCGCTCCGGGGCACTGAACGCGTACGCCTCCGCCTCCTCGGGCGTCGGGATCAGGCCCGGATTGCCGCGCCGCAGCCGCAGCATCGCGAGCGCGCCCGTCATCGCCTGCCGCCGCGCCTCGCCCTCCTCGTCGGCGGCGAGGGCGGCGACCCCGATGAGGGCGTACGGCGCGTCCAGGACGGCCGAGGGGCGGAAGCTCTCCCGGTAGAGGTCGAGGGCCGGGACGGTGTTGGCCGCGGAGAAGTGGTGGGCGAAGGCGAAGGGCAGCCCCAGCTCCCCGGCCAGCCGGGCGCTGAAGCCGGAGGAGCCCAGCAGCCACACCGGCGGCCGGCCGGTGGGCCCCTGCACGGGTCCGGGCACCGCGTGGACGCGGGCGTAGGGGTGCCCGTCCGGGAAGTCGTCGTCGAGGAAGCGGGTCAGTTCCGCCAGCTGCCGCGGGAACTCCTCCGCCCCGTCCGCCCGGGTCGTGCCGCGCAGGGCGGCGGCCGTGCCGCCGTCGGTGCCGGGCGCCCGGCCGAGGCCGAGGTCCACCCGCCCCGGGGCCAGGGCCTCCAGGGTGCCGAACTGCTCGGCGATCACGAGCGGCGCGTGGTTGGGCAGCATGACCCCGCCCGAGCCGAGCCGGATCCGGGAGGTGTGCGCGGCCAGGTGGGCCAGGATGACCGCGGGCGAGGAGCTGGCCACGCCCGGCATGGAGTGGTGCTCGGCCACCCAGTGGCGGTGGTAGCCGCGGGACTCGGCGAGCCGGGCGAGGGCCACGCTGGTCCGCAGCGAGCCCGCCGCGCTCCCGCCGCTGCCGACCGCGACGAGGTCCAGTACGGACAGGGGCACCGGAGCACCTCCCGCCGGTACGCCCCGGATCGCCTCGCTCAGCGTGTCCACCATGCCGCCTCCGTCCGTCCCGAGCCGTGCCCTGCCGATGGCCTGGCAGTGCCTGCTGATGGATTGCCGAATCCGTACGAAGAGGTCGAACAGGGAGCGGCGGCCGCGCATTCCCGGGGTCTGACCGGCATGCTCATGACTTTGGCATATGTCAGATAAATAGCCCCCTGCCCAGGGGGTGTTTCGAGCCATCAAAATGCTCAACAGACGCTCCACATGGGCCCTTTGGTGGCTATCGTGGTAGGGCAAGCGGTAACAACCTGCTAGGGGGAAACCGTGGCGCTGAAGCCCGAGCCGACCGCGCCGTTCCATTCGGTGCAGTACGCCCTTCGCGTACTCGAAACGGTCTCCCGGCACACCGGTGGTGTGTCAGAGGCCCAGATCGCACGCGAGACCGGCCTGCCGTCGGCCCATCTCGCCCCGATGCTCCTCATGCTCCGCCGCGAGGGATACCTCCTCCAGGTGTCGGACGGGGCGTACGCGATAGGCGACTCGCTGGTCCTCCTCGGCTCGGGAGCGGACCGGCAGCAGGCCCTGCAGAACAAGCTGCAGGAGACCCTGGACCAGCTCCGCGACTCGGTGGGCGCAGCCGTCTACATCAGCCGCTATCTGGACGGCGAGGTCCGCATCACGCAGTTCGCGGACAGCCCGCGCACCCCGAAGGTCCACGAGTGGGTCGACTTCCGCTCGGCGGCGCACGCCAGCGCGGTGGGCAAGTGCCTGCTCACGCAGCTCGACCTGAACGGCCGCCGCGACCACCTCTCCCGGCACAAGATCGCCCGGCTGACCTCGCGGACGATCACCAGCGAGAAGGTGCTCTTCTCGAAGCTCGACGCCCAGCCCGCCACCGTGCCCACCCTCGACCTCCAGGAGTACGCGCTGGGGACCGTGTGTGCGGCGGTGCCGATCACCGCCGGCGCCTCGGTCGGCTGCCTGGCGCTGTCCCTGCCCGTCGAGCACGCGCACCGACTGCGGACCGCCGCCGACACCCTGAACCGCAAGGCCGCTCCCCTGCTGCTCTCGCTCACGCTCTGACCGGTGCGGCAGGGGGTGGTCACGAGCACCCCCGCGGACCAGGTAGTATTTTCTCTGTCAGCAGGCGCCGCTAGCTCAGTTGGTTAGAGCAGCTGACTCTTAATCAGCGGGTCCGGGGTTCGAGTCCCTGGCGGCGCACCTGATCTTCGGGCGGGTTCCGGTTTCACCGGGACCCGCCCGAAGTGCTTTCCGACCCGTTCTCACGCCCGCAGGTAGGCCAGGACGGCCAGCACCCGGCGGTGCGTGTGCTCGGCCGGCGGCAGGTCCAGCTTCCCCAGGATGTTCCCGATGTGCTTGCCGACGGCAGCCTCGGTGACCACCAGCTCCCGGGCGATCGCGGCGTTCGACTTCCCCTCCGCGACCAGGCCCAGCACCTCCCGCTCCCGCGGGGTGAGCTGCTCCAGCGGATCGCGGCGGCGGCGCAGCAGCTGGCGCACCACCTCCGGGTCGACGACCGTCCCCCCGTCCGCGACCTGGACCAGGGCGCCCAGGAACTGCTCAATCTGGCCGACCCGGTCCTTGAGCAGGTATCCCACGCCGTCCCCGGAGCCCGAGTCGAGCAGCTCGGCGGCGTAGCTGCGCTGCACGTACTGGCTGAGGACGAGCACGGGCAGGCCGGGGTGCGCCGCCCGCAGCTCCACGGCGGCCCGCAGCCCCTCGTCGGTGAAGCCCGGCGGCATCCGCACGTCGGTGACGACGATGTCCGGGACGTCGGGAGCCAGCGCGGCGACCGCCTCCCGCAGGGCGCCCGCATCGCCGACTGCGGCGACGACCCGGTGGCCGAAACGTTCCAGCAGGCCGACGAGTCCCTCCCGCAGCAGCACGCCGTCCTCGGCCAGGACGACTCTCAGGGAACGGTCGGCTCGCACGGGATCTCCAGGCTCAGGACGGTCGGCCCTCCGGGCGGGCTGGTGATCGCCAGTGTGCCATCCAGGACCGCGAGCCGGTCGGAGAGTCCGGTCAGTCCGCTGCCCCGGCCGGGTGCGGCTCCGCCGCGCCCGTCGTCGCGCACGTCGATCCGCAGCGCGCCCGCGCCGTGCCGGGCCTCGAGGGCGGCCCGGTCCGCGCCGCTGTGCCGGCCGATGTTGGCCAGGGCCTCGCAGACGGCGAAGTAGGCCGCCGACTCGACGGCCTCCGGCAGCCGGGGCAGCTCCACCGCCAGGTCGACGGGTACGGCGGACCGGTCGGCCGCGTCCTCCAGGGCGGCCTGGAGTCCGTAGTCGGCCAGCACCTGCGGGTGGATGCCGCGGATCAGCTCGCGCAGTTCGCCGAGCACCCGGCCCGCCTCGTCGTGGGCCCGCGCGAGCTGCGCGCCGAGCGGGCCGTCGGCCCGGGCGTCGAGGCGGGCCAGCCCGAGGGTCATGGTCAGGGCGACGAGCCGCTGCTGCGCTCCGTCGTGGAGGTCGCGTTCGATCCGGCGGCGCTCGGCCTCGAAGGCGGCGACGAGCCGGGCCCGGGACCGGGTGACCTCGGTCAGCCGGTCGCGCAGCTCGCCCTCGCGGGGTGCGAGCAGGGCCCGGGTGAGCGCTGCGCGGGCGCCCGCCAGCGCGCCGAGCGGGTAGGCGAGCGCGGCCAGCAGGACGAGCCCGGCGGCGGCGAGCCCGAAGGCGGCGGGATAGGAGTCGATCAGCCACAGCTTCACGATCCGCGCCTCCCCCGTGCCGCCGAGGGCGAGCTGAAGCGGGGCGCCGGCCATGCCGAGGGGCAGGACGACGAGGACGGCGAGTGCCGACAGGTCGACGATCCAGAGCACGAGTGCGTGCAGCACGGCGTAACCGAGCTCCCGCCAGGTGGCCTGCTCCCGGAAGCGCAGCTTGGCCCAGGCCGTGAGGCCCGGTTCGCCGGGGCTGCGGTGGGGGCTCGGGGCGGGTTCGCGGTCCACGAGCCGCAGCCGCCGGCGTTCCACTGCGGCGAGCGGCACTCCGGACAGCGCGAGCAGCACGAGCAGCGGCAGCCCGACGAGCACGACGGTGAACACCGCCCCGGTCACGGCCAGCACCACCAGCGCCAGCAGCGCGGGCACGCCGGTCAGCGCGGAGCTCGCCAGGTACGCCGCGGCGCGCCACGGCCACCCGGTGCGCAGGTAGTCGGCCCGGGTCAGCGCCTGCCAGGGCGTGCGTACGTCGTCCATGACGATCACGCTATGCGGTGCGGGCGGGGCGGCACAGGGGCCCTGGGGGCGTGCCCGTGGTGGGGCCTGCCCCACCTGGCGGGCGTCAGCGGTCCAGGAGGCCGGCGCGGTCCTGTGCCGAGTACGCGGCGAGGAGGGCGCTCAGGTCCTGGGGGGTGAGGGGCCTGTAGACGGGAGCGGGGGGCGCGGCGGCGGGGGTGCCGGGCCCGGAAGCGGGGGTGCCGGGCGGAGTGGCGGGGCTTCCGGGCGGGTGCCACCAGACCGGGTCGGGGCAGCGGAAGCCCTCGCGCCGCAGGGAGACGCGGTGGATCTTGTTGGTGGCGGTGACCGGCATGGCGGGAACGATGCGCAGGTAGCGCGGGGTCATCTTGGTGCCCAGGTCGGGCTGGGCGGCGAGGAAGGCGGCGAAGGCCTGCGGGTCGAAGGAGGCGCCCTCGCGCAGTGCGAGGGCGGCCATCACCTGGTCGCCGGCGACCTCGTCGGGTACGGCGTAGACGGCGACGGCCGCCGCGTCGGTCCAGCGGGACAGGATGTCCTCGATCATCGCGGCGGCGAGGTTCTCGCTGTCGACGCGCAGCCGGTCGTCGGTGCGGCCGGCGAAGTAGAGGAACCCGTCCTCGTCGCGGTAGAAGAGGTCCCCGGTCCAGTACCAGCCGCCGCGCAGCCGGGCGGCTTCGGCCTCGGGGTTGCGCCAGTAGCCCTCGAAGGGCGTGCGGCCGCGGTTGACCAGTTCGCCGATGGCCTCGGCCACGCCGGTCAGTTCGCCGCCGGGGCCGCGGCGCGCGGGCGGCCGCTCCTCGCCCGTGCCGGGGTCGACGACGGCGAGGTCGTCGCCGGGGGCGGCGCGGCCGAGGGCGCCGGGCGGGGTGCCGGGGGTGCGCTGGAGGGCCGCGCCGCCTTCGGAGGACCCGTAGCCCTCGACGAGCCGGACCCCGAAGCGGGCGGCGAAGCGTTCCGCGTCGACGGCTCCGGCCTCGGTGCCGAAGCCTGTGCGCAGGGGGTTGTCGTGGTCGTCGGGGCGGGCCGGGGTGGCCAGGAGGTACTGCACGGCCCGGCCGACGTAGGTGAAGTACGTGGCGCCGAAGTGCCGTACGTCGTCCAGGAAGGCGGTGGCCGAAAAGCGGCGGCGGAGGGCGACGGCGGCGCCCGCGGACAGGGCGGGGGCCCAGTCCGCGATGACGGCGTTGCCGTGGAACATCGGCATGCAGACGTAGTGGACGTCTGCGGGGGTGACGGAGAAGTGCCGGGCGAGGGAGGCGCCGGCCTGGGCCAGCCGGCCCTGCGTGCAGACGGCGGCCTTGGGGGCGCCGGTGGATCCGGAGGTGAAGTAGAGCAGGAGCCGGTCGGCGGGGCGGGGGCCGCCGGGGCGGAGCACCGCGTCGCCGGGCCCGGCTCCGGCGTAGGGCGCGAGCAGGGTCTCGTACTCCTCGGTTCCGGTGACGAGGATCCGTACGCCGGGCAGGTCGAGGCCGTCGAGGAGCGGGAGGTGGGCGCGCTCGGTGACGAGGATCCGGCAGTCGGTGTGCAGGACGTCGCGGGCGAGTTCGGGTCCGCGGCGGGTGGGGTTGATGCCGGCGACGGCGGCCCCGGCGAGGGCCGCCGCGCTGAGCCACAGGGGAAATTCCGGGGTGTTGTCGAGCAGGGCCCCGAGATGCGGCTCGGCGCCGCGCGGCAGCAGGTCGACGAGGAGCGCGGCGCGTGCGGCGGCCTCCCGGGCGGTGTCGTGGTGGCTGAGTCCGGCGGGGCCGTTGGTGCGGTTGGTGCCGTTGTGGCGGTGCAGCAGTCCGGGCCGGTGGTCGCCCCACTGCCGCTGCACGAGCTCCGCGATGGTCTCCGGCGCGCCTTTCCCCATGGCGCCGCACCATAACTGACGTGCCGTCAGAACTTAACGGGTGCGGCGCACCGGGTTCAGGTCGCCCGGAGTGGCCGCGCGCTCAGAACTTGACGTCGGAGCAGGCGTAGAAGGCCATCGGGGTGTCGTTGACGGTCCACACGGCGAGGATCATGTGCCGGCCGCTCTTGCCCGCGGGCATGGCGCCCTGGTGGACGGTCGTCATGGCCGGGCGGGCGCCGTTGTAGGCGACGGTCAGGAAGGGCTGGGGATCGAGGGCGGCCCTGGTGAGCGGCTTGGTGGGGTCCCAGCCGTTCTTTGTGACGTAGTAGCGGAAGTCGGTGGTGGAGTGGTTGGCGGTGAACTGCCAGCGGAAGTTGTAGCTCTGGCCGCTGGAGACGGACGTGGTGGGCCAGGTGCCGCCGCGCGGGTCGTCGAGCTGGGCGAACTGGCTGTTGCCGCCCGCGCATATCTTTCCGTCGGCGGGCCCGGCAGCGGGGAATCCCTTGAAGCCCTCGACGCTCTGGGGCTCCCACTGGATCGGACCGCAGTCGGACACGGCCTTGGTCTGACAGAGCTTCTGGCGGCTGACGGGCTGGTCGGTGTAGCCGTGGCTCTGGGCGGTGGGGGCCATGAGCACGGTCGCGCCGACGACCAGGCCGAGGCCCGCCGCGGCGGCAGCGGCCCTGCGGCCAGGCGGTCGGGGCGTGAGGGTACGGGTCTTACGCATGATGCTCCTTGGACGTGGGGGGAGTTCCGTGAGCGTGCGCACGCGTCTACTACTTCAGGTCTAGACCAAGTCTCAGACTATTGACGGGAGTTGGCCATGTCCAGACCAATGCGCAAACGGCCGGACCCCGGGGAGGGGTCCGGCCGTCCGGCTCGGGGGCGGGGGGTCGTTACTCCTGCCGCCCGGTGTAGAAGGCGACGGTGAGGTCCTTCACCAGGGCCTTGCGCTCGTAGTCGTCGAGCTCGACGAGTCCTCGGCTGGTCAGCCGGTTGACGGTGTCGTCGACCGCGTCCACGACGGAACTGAGCACGCTGTCCCGGTGCTTGGCGTCGATCGCCGCGACCCGGCGGCGCTGCATGGCGGCCGCGACCGCGGGGGCGTACTCGATCCGGGTCGGCTGTGCGGAGAACACCTCGATGCCGACGGCCTCGGTCTCGGCCGCGAGCAGCCGGGTGAGCGCGCCGCCGACGGCCTCGGCGTCGCGCAGGGTCGGGGCGTCCTCGTGGAAGGCGTCGGCAGGGAGCTGGGACAGCACCCGGGCCGTGGCCGACTCGACCTGCTCGGCGAGGTACTCGGTGTGGTCCTCGACGGCGAGCGTGGCGCGGGCCGTGTCCCCGACCTGCCACACGACGTGGACGACCACCCGCAGGTCGAGGCCGGCCGCGTCGACCGCGGGCATCGGCTCGCTGCGCCAGTGCCGCAGGCGTACGTCGACCCGGCGGCGCAGGAGCAGCGGGCTGACCCAGATCAGGCCGGTCCGCCGGACGGTGCCGCGGTAGCGGCCGAACAGCGTGAGCACCCAGGCGTGCCCGACCCGGCCGCGGCCGAGACCGCCGAGCGCGAGCAGGGCGACGATGCCGAGGAGGGCGAGGGCGGGCCAGTCCGTGAGCCCGAGCCCGTCGGAGGGACGGGGGGCCGTGCCGAGGGCGCCCGCCAGCCGGGCGGGGAACACCCCGGCCCGCCAGAGCACCGCCGCGCCCCCGGCGAGGGCGAGCGCCCCGGCGAACACCCCGGCCCAGCCGGGCAGCGCCGGTCCGGCGTGTTCGCGGAGCCGGGGGTCGGCGGGGGGCGCGGTGCGGCGGGGCGGGGCGGGTACGGACGCCCGCCGCGCCCCCGCCGGCCGCCCGGCGGGCACCGGCACGCTCCCCGCGCGCACGCCGGACCCGTCCCGGAAGAGCAGGTGCACGGGGATCTCGGCGGCGGCCCCGCTCCGGATCACGTGCCGTACCCCGGGTCCGGGCACCCCGCTCCTGCGCCCCGCGGACGCAACGACGCGCGGCAGAACCTGCGTATCGGTGTCCTCCAGGTCCCGCCCCTGCCCGAGCTCCGGCCCGGCGGCAGAGCCGCCCGATTCGCGGACGCCGCCCGGCGTGGCGGGGGCGACGGTGTCCCGCTCGCGGGCGGATCCCGGCCCGGCGGGAGCCACGGCGTCCCGTCCACGGGCGAATCCCGGCCCGGCGAAGGTGGCGGTGTCCCGTTCACGGGCACGTTCCGGCTCGACGGAGGCGGCGGTGTCCCGCTCGCGGGCGGATCCCGGCCCGGCGGGAGCCACGGTGTCCGGCCCACCGGCGAATCCCGGCCCGGTGGAGGCCGCGGCCTCCCGCTCCGCTGCCGTGCCCGGCCCGGCGGGGACGCCTCGAGCGTGCGGAACCCCGCCCGCCGGGGAAGCAGCCTCGACGGCGGGAGCAGCGGAAGGCCCGTCCAGGACTACGTCCTCCACGCCGGGCTCCCCACCCCACCGGCCCGCACCCGCAGGAGCGGGCACGTCCCGGCCGGGAACCTGCACGCGCGGGGCAGCCTGAGCGAGAGCCTCCCCGGCAGGAGCCGGGGCCTGCCCGGCCGGGGAACCATCCGTGGCCCCGCCCGCCGGAGCGGCCACCTCCGCGCCGACGGCAGACGCTGCCGACGTACCGGCGCGAGCCACGGCCGGCCGGTCGTCCGCCGGGTCCGGCCGGGCGGATGCGTCGGCCGCCTGCGGGGGCACACCGCCGTGCGGAGCGTCACCCGCAGGAGCGGCGCCCCGGCCCACGAAAGCGCCCTCCGCGCGCGGCGGCGCCGCGGGAACGGGAACGGCCGGCGCCGGGGTCGGGGTCGCGGCTGCCGGGAGGCCGATGCGCGGCGGGCGCGGGGGCGCGACGGGCGGGGGCGGGCCCAGCGGGAACATCGAGGCCGTCGTGGACGTCGTGCGCGAGGGGTACATGCTTGCCTCCGTCATGCGAAGAGCCGTCGCCAGGTTTCCGGGCCCGGGTAGCCGTCCGCAGCCGCGCCGCGCCAGCCCTGTGCCCGCTGGAAGGCCTCGACGCTGCGGCGGTCCGCCTCGTCCCAGCGGGGTCCGGGTCCCGAGGTGTAGTGCTTGCCGAAGCCCTTCTCCACGAGCCGGCGCCCGAGCGCCTCGACCGCGGAGTGGGTCGAGCCCGGACGGAACACCCCCCGCCCCGGGTACGCGGGCGCCTTCACCGGCCTCGCGGCCGGAGCGGCACCGACCGTCGGCGGGATGTCCCGGCCCTTCCTGGCGACCAGCAGCCGCCACGTCGCCGGGCCCGGCAGGCCGTCCGCCTCGCTGCCCGTCCAGCCCTGCGCCTTCTGGAAGGCCCGGGTCGCCCTGCGGTCCGCCTCGCCCCAGCGCGGCCCCGGGCCGTCCGCGTAGAAGCGCGCGCCGCCGCGCGCGATCAGCATCCGGCCGAGCTGCGTCACGTGCGGGTTGTTCGCCCCCGGCCCGAAGGACCGCGCGCCCGGGTACGCCGCGGACGCCCCCGGACCCGGAGCCGGAGCCGGGAGGGTCTGTTCCTTGCCCGGCGGCGGCTCCTCGGCGATGCCCCCGGTCACGCCGTTGTAGCGGTAGGGGAGGTACTTGGCCGAGTTGTTCCAGTAGGCGTACGGCGTCGACTGCCTGCGCGTGCTCGGGCGCGTCTGCTCGTACGCCGTGTAGTACGTCCGCGTGTGGTCGGTCCAGCCGCCGAAGAGCATGACGTGCGAGCCGGTGGTCGGGTCGGCCGGGTTGTGGAAGAGCAGCATGTCGCCCGGCTGGAGCTCGTCCCTGGTGATCTGGGTGGCGAACTTGTCCAGGCTGCCGGTCCACTCGTTCGAGCCGAGGTTCCAGGCCATGGAGACGTAACCCGAGCAGTCCTGCCGGTACCCGTCCGTCCAGTACTTCGACATGCTGTACGGGACCTGCACGTCCAGCCACGCCTTGGCCCGGTTGATGATCGTCGCGCGGTCGGTGCGCCGTGCGGCCGCCGGGGACGTGGCGGGGTTGACGCCCGGCAGCGACCCGGGGGCGCCCGCGGGCCCGTGCAGCCCGCCGGGCGCACCCTGCGGGCTGTCCAGCCCCGTGATCGCTGCCGGGTCCGCGCTCCCCGGCGGTACGGGGCCCGCGGGTTCGGGGCCTTCGGCGGCCGCGGCCCCGCCGCCGCCGAGAACCACTCCGGCGGCCGTCACCAGGACGAGTGCCCGGCGTGGCCCGTGCGCGGCGGGATGCCTGCCGCTGCGCAGGGTGGCGCGCTGCTGCACGCAGCCCGGGCAGGCGCAGTCGCCCGCGGGTGCGTAGTCCTGGAACACCGGTGTCGGCATCGCCTGCGTCATACGGTCCGTCCCCTGAAATCTCGTCAGATGCGTTGCAGCCATCACACATACTGCACGGAGAAGGGACGAACATGGGTTAATCGGACAAGCCGGGCGTGGCTGGTCACGAGCACCACGAGACGTGGGGTAGAGTTTTCTCTGTCAGCAGGCGCCGCTAGCTCAGTTGGTTAGAGCAGCTGACTCTTAATCAGCGGGTCCGGGGTTCGAGTCCCTGGCGGCGCACAGACGGAAGAAGCCCCTCGCAGCAATGCGAGGGGCTTCTTCGTGTTCCGGTCGCTGTTCTCCACACCTCTCCGCAGGTCAGGTGCGCTGCACACCGGTCAGGTAGGCGGAGACGACGACGTTCGCCGTGTACTCCTTCGCCACCTTGTCGTACGTACCCCCGCACGTGATCAGCCGCAGTTCGGCGCGGCCCGCCACGCGCGGCCCGTACACCTTCGCCGCGTCGAATTCCTCCCGTTCGTAGACCCTGACGTCCTCGATCGTGAACTGCGCCGTCACGCCGTCGGCCCGCAGGATCCGTACCGTGTCCCCCTGCTTCGCCGAGCTCAGCCCGTAGAACACCGCCGGCTTGGACTCCGTGTCCACGTGCCCCACCAGCAGCGCGGCGCCCGCCGCGCCCGGCTGGGTGCCGCGGCCGAACCAGCCGACCGTGCCCGGCCGGTCGTACGGCGGCGGATCGATCGCCCCGTCGCGGTCCAGGCCCCGGGAGACCACCGGAGCCTGGATGCCTATCGACGGCACGTCCACCCGCCGCGGCAGGGCCGGCCCGGCGATCGGCGCGTGCGCCGCGGGCAGCCCCGCGCCGAACAGCGCCCCGGGCGCGCCCGCGCCGGCGCCGGGGACCTCCGTGATCTCCCGGCCCCACAGCCACAGGCCCAGCACCAGGACCGCCCACGCCGCGCCGGTCAGCATCCGGCCGCCTGCCTTCGCGCGCGGCTCAGCCCCCATCCCGGACCCCCGTCACTCGCCGCTGCGGCGGCGGCGGAGCTTCAGCGCGCGGCCGGCCACGGCCAGGGTGGCGGCGCCGGCGAGGACCGCTCCGACGACGGTGTGCGGGAGCCCCGGGCCGTCGCGCTCGTCCTTCTTCGCGGCTGCCAGCTCCGCGGACGCGCCGCCGCCGCCGGCGTGGACGGGCCAGAAGGGTGTGGAGTGGTGCGTGGGGCGGTGGTCGGGCTGGTGGCGGACGACCTGGATGCTGCCGGTCGCCCTGCCGTCCTTGCCGTCGCAGGTGACGCGGATGGTGTGCCAGCCGGGCTGGGCGTGCGAGCTGATCATCGCCTCGCCGTACAGCGGGTTGCCACCGCCGTCACGGCCGGACAGGTCGGCGTCGGCGACGAACACGCTCGACTTGGCCGAGCCGGTGGTGCCCTTGCAGCCGTTGACCCGCAGCTCGATCTGCGCGCCCGGCGACACCGTGGACGGGGTGGCCCACACCGAGCCGCGATGGTCCTCGCGGTCGTCGCGGTTCTCGCCCACGGCCGGGGGGGCGGAGCCGAGCGTGACGGCGGTCGCGGCCAGCAGGGCGGCCCCGGCCCCGGCGGCACGGAGAGCGAGCAGAGCAGTGCGCATCGTGAAACCTCCTGTTACGGAGACTCACGTGCGGGGCGGCCGCGCGCATCCCGGCGGGCGTGCTGCTGACCCGTACGGGTGTGGCACGCGCCCCCGGGAGGTTCCCTGCCCCGGCCGGGTCGGATCCCGGCCGGGTCGGATCCCGGCCGGGTCGGATCCCGGCCGGGTCGGATCCCGGCCGGGTCGGATCCCGGCCGGGTCGGATCCCGGCCGGGTCCGGTCAGATCCGGTCTACGAGGTCCGCGATCGAGTCGACCGTCTTCGACGGGCGGTACGGGAACTTGTCGATGTCCTCGCGGGTGGTCAGGCCGGTGAGCACGAGGAAGGTCTGCATGCCCGCCTCCAGACCGGCGAGCACGTCGGTGTCCATCCGGTCGCCGATCATGGCGCTGGTCTCGGAGTGGGCGCCGATGGCGTTCAGCCCGGTGCGCATCATCAGCGGGTTCGGCTTGCCCGCGAAGTACGGCTTCTTGCCGGTGGCCTTCGTGATCAGCGCGGCGACCGCACCGGTGGCGGGCAGCGGGCCCTCGGTGCTCGGGCCGGTCTCGTCCGGGTTGGTGCAGATGAACCGGGCGCCCGCGTTGATCAGGCGGACCGCCTTCGTCATGGCCTCGAAGCTGTACGTGCGGGTCTCTCCGAGGACGACGTAGTCGGGGTCGTGGTCGGTCAGGATGTAGCCGATGTCGTGCAGCGCGGTGGTCAGGCCGGCCTCGCCGATGACGTACGCCGTGCCGCCGGGGCGCTGGTCGTCGAGGAACTTGGCCGTCGCCAGCGCGGAGGTCCAGATGTTCTCGACGGGCACGTCGAGGCCCATCCGCTGGAGCCGCGCCTTGAGGTCGCGCGGGGTGTAGATGGAGTTGTTGGTGAGGACCAGGAAGGGCTTGCCCGAGTCGCGCAGCCGCTTGATGAACTGATCCGCGCCCGGAATCGGAGTGCCCTCGTGGATGAGGACCCCGTCCATGTCGGTGAGCCAGGATTCGATCGGCTTGCGCTCTGCCACTGGACTGTTCTCCGCTCTGCGTGGCTGTGACCTCTGGTCCATACCACCCTACCGACGCCGGGCTGCGGACGCGTACGGCGTCCACAGCCCGGACGGACCCGGCCGCGCCGGGCCGGTTTCAGCTCAGGGTGACGTTGTCGACGGTCCAGAACCAGTTGTTGCTGCCGGTGTAGCGGAAGCGGACCTGCACGTCCGTTGCGCCGGCCGGGACCTGGAGGGTGAGGGCCTCCGCCTTGCCGACCGCGTCGGCCGTGTAGCTCTTGACGACCGCAGGGGTGCCGCCGTTGTACGACACGAGGACCTGGGCGGTCTGCGGGGACTCGTGGCGGTAGTGGGTCGCGTACCGCAGCGTCCTGGTGCTGCCGCCGGTGACCGCCCACTTGGGGCTGACGAGCGTGGAGTCGAAGCTGCCGGTGTGGGTCTTGTCGGCCCACTCGTCGGAGTCGGCGACGGCGAACACGTCCCGGGAGCGGACGTTCAGCTCGCGCCACTGGTCGCGCTGCGCCTGCGTCCAGAACTCGTCGGTGGCGAAGGACCAGCCGGCCCACTCGGTGACACCGCCGGTGCCCATCTTCGAGTTGTCGACGGACCAGCCGGCGGGCGGGGTGCGGGTGAAGCCCTTGGTGGCGGCCGGGATGCCGGTCTCGTCCACGCGGGCCTGGAGGTTGGGGCGCAGGGTGTCGAACGCGTCGCTGTCGGCGGTGCTGAGCGGCAGGCCGTCGAGCGCCGGGGTGCCGAGGCCCACGTGCTGGAGGGCGGTCGCGGCCACGTCGGCCAGGCGGACGTCGTCGCGTACCGAACCGGCCGCGATGCCCTCGCCCTTGGCAATGACGAAGGTGCCGCGCTCGGCGATGGAGGACCCTCCGTGTCCGCCGGCGGCGGTGTGGCCGTGGTCGGTGGTGACCAGGTACTTCCAGTTCTCCTGGGCGTACGAGGGGCGGGCCTGAACGGCCGTCAGGAGCTGGCCGACCAGCGCGTCGACGCGGGCGATGGTGTCCAGGTACTGCTGGCTGGCGGCGCCGTAGGAGTGGCCGGCGACGTCGACCTCGCCGAGGTAGACGAAGGCCGCGTCCGGGTTCTGGTCGCGCAGTTCGGCGGCGGCCGCTGCGGCGATCTTGGGGTCCTCGGTGCGGTAGCCGTCGCGGTCGCCCTTGAGGGAGAGGCGCTTGTCGACCTTGGCCGAGAAGATCGGGCCGTTCTGGTCGGTGGAGGTGATGGGCTCCCAGTCGGCGGCCGCGTACGTGTTGAGCGCCGGGGCGGTGTTCTCGATGCGGGTCAGGAAGTCCGGGTACGCCGTGTAGTTCTTGCCGGTGAAGGAGTTGTCCTTCACGCCGTGCTTGTCGGGCCAAACGCCGGTGGCGATGGTCGACCAGCCGGGGCCGGAGGACGTGGCCGCCATCGGGTTCGCGTACAGGGTGCTCCGGGCGGTCAGGCCCTGGGCCATCAGGCCTTTGAGGTGGGGGGCGTTGGCCGCCTTGAGGCGGTCGAGCACGACCCCGTCGAGGCCGATGACGAGGACCTTGTCGGTGTTGGCCGCGGCCGCCGCCTCGTCGGCGGTGGCGGACTGGGTTCCGAGGGCGGTGGCGACGAGAGCGGTGGCGGTGGCGGCCACGGCGAGGGTGCGTCCGAGCAGGACGGTCTGCACGTACTCCTCTAGGAGCAGGTCAGGGTGCGGGGGCGGGGATGGGGACGGAGCGGGGTGCGGTCAGGGCGGGCGGGGAGGGGTCCCGAGCGCGGCCGGACGGCCGGCGGGCCCGGACCGAAGGTGCGGTCTTCGGTCCAGACCCGTTATGCCAGTGTCACTCTGGCGGGCGAGGATGACCGGCGGGTTACGCGTCAGCTTCCGGTGGCGGACTTCCACGCGTCGACGTACCCGGACAGGTTCTTGTCGATGTCGGCCCAGTCGGGTTCGAAGACCTCGACGCCTTCCATCAGCTTCGTCAGCGCGACGGCGTTGGCGTCGGTGGGCTTGACGTCCGTACGGGCGGGGAAGCCGCCGCCGACCTCGCTGACCTGCTTCTGCGCCTGCTCGCCGAGCATGAAGTCGAGGAGCCGCTTGCCGTTCTCCGAGTGCGGGGCCTTGGCGACGAGGCCGCGGCGTACGGGAGGGCGAAGGTGGTGGGCTTGCCGCCGGCCTTGGCCGGGAACCAGATGGCGAGGTTGGGCATGGACTTGGACTGGGCGAAGTTCATCTGCACGTCGCCGTTGGCGACGAGGATCTCGCCCTTGTCGGTCTTGGGAGCGAGCTTGCTGGTGGAGGAGGAGGGGCCGACGTTGTTGGCCTGGAGCCTCTTCAGGTACTCCATCGCGGGGGCCTGGCCGCCGAAGTCGTGCATGGCCTTGATGACCACGGCCGTGCCGTCGCCCGCGACACCGGGGGTGGAGTACTGCAGCTTGCCCTTGTACTTGCCGTCGAGCAGCTCCTCCCAGGTCCTGGGGGCCTGCGCGAGCTCCTTCTTGTTGTAGATGAAGCCGAAGTAGTTGTTCACCACGGACGTCCAGGTGCCGTCGGCGGCCTTGTCGCCGCCGTTGACCAGCTCGGACCCCTCGGGCCGGTACGCCTCGATCAGGCCCTTGCCCGCGGCCTGCTGGATGAACGGGGGCAGGGTGATCAGGACGTCGGCCTGGGTGTTGGTCTTCTCGCGGACGGCGCGCTGCACCATCTCGCCGGAGCCGCCCTCGACGTACTCGACCTTGATGCCGGTCTCCTTGGTGAAGTCGGCGAAGACCTTGTCGTACCAGCCGTCGCCGTTCTCGCCCTTGAGGCCGTCGGCGCTGTAGACGGTGACGACCTTCTCTCCGGAGGCGGAGTCGGTGGAGCCGGAGCAGGCGGTGAGTCCGGCGGCGAGGGCGAGGCTGCCGGTGACGGCCGCGATCGGGCGCAGCAGGGAGCGGGACATGGCGTTTCCTTCGGGGAGGGGCGGCAGGGGACGAGCGGTACGGGGACGAGCGGTACGGGCCAGCGGTACGACGGATCCGCGGTACGGGGATCAGCGGTAGGACGCCTTGGTGCGGATGCGGGAGACGGCCAGCAGGACCAGCAGGGTGGCGGCCATCAGCACCACGGCGACGGCGGATCCGCCGAAGAGCGAACCGCGGTCGGTGGCCGTGAAGATGCGGACGGGAAGGGGCATCCAGTCCGGCGGGTAGAGCATCATCGTGGCGCTCAGTTCGCCCATGGACAGGGCGAAGCAGAGTCCGGCCGCCGCGTTGAGGGACGGCAGCAGGAGCGGGAGGCGGACCCGCCACAGCACGCGGGCGGGCCCGGCGCCGAGGCTGGCGGCAGCCTGCTCGTACGCGGGGTCGAGCCGTACGATCGCGGCCGAGACCGACTGGTAGGCGAACGCCGTGACGAGGACCGTGTGCGCCAGGACGACGATGCTGCTCGTGCCGTTGAGGAGCAGCGGCGGCCGGCTGAACGCAACGAGCACGGCGAGGCCGACGACCACGGACGGCACGGCGACGGGCAGCATGAACAGGGCGTCCAGGGAGCGCTTGGCGCGCTTGCCGAGCGCGGCGGCGGCGAGCGCGGCCCAGGTGCCGAAGGCCAGCGCGAGGAGGCTGGCGACGAGCGCGGTCACCAGGCTGGTGGTGAGTGCCTGGAGGGATTCCCCGCGGACGGCGGAGGCGTAGTGCGCGGTCGTCGGGCCGGAGGGGAAGGCGCCGGACCAGTTCGTGGCGAGGGAGGCGGCCACGACCACGAGCAGCGGCAGCGCGAACAGCGGCAGGAAGAGGACGAAGAAGAGGGACCAGGCCGCCCAGCGGCCCGCCTTGCTATGCACCAGCACGCTTGCTCACCACCCGGTAGAGGCCGAACAGGCCCACGGAGATCGCGATGTTGACGACGGCGACCACGCAGGCCGCGGGGTAGTCGGACTCCAGGATGGCCTTGCCGTAGACGAGCATCGGGAGGGTGGTGACCCCCTTGGCGCCGGTGAAGAGCACGATGCCGAATTCGTTGAGGCACATGACGAGGACGAGGCTGCCGCCGGCGGCGAGGGCGGGCAGCGACTCGGGGAGGATCACCGTCCGTACGATCCGCGCCGGCCGGGCGCCCAGGCTCGACGCCACTTCCAGCTGCGCGGTGTCGAGCTGCGAGAACGCCGCGAGGAGCGGGCGCATCACGAAGGGCGTGAAGTAGGTGATCTCCGCCAGCAGGACGCCCCACGGCGTGGTGAGGAAGTGGAAGGGCCCTTCGGCGGCTCCGGTCAGGTCCGTCCAGACGCCGTTGGCCATGCCGACCGTGCCGTAGATGAACAGCAGCGCGAGGGTGATCAGGAAGGACGGGAAGGAGAGGAACACGTCGATGAAGCGGGCCACGGCCCGGGCGCCGGGGAAGGGCACGAAGGCGATGACGAGGGCGAGGGTGAAGCCGAGGACCAGACAGCCCGCGGTGGCTCCGGCGGCCAGCCACACGGTCGTGCCGAGCGCTTCGCGGAAGGCCGAGGACCCGAACACCTCGGCGTAGGCGGCGAAGGGACCGCCGCCGGAGCCGTCGGCGCCGTCGGAGCCCTTGTCATCGGGGCTGAGGGACTGCCGGACGACGAGCGCGAGGGGGTAGAGGAAGACCACCGCGAGCGCGAGTACGGGCGGCAGTGCCCACAGTCCGCGCGGGAGGCGGGCCCACCGGGAAGCGGGGGCGGGCGCGGGCGCAGGCGCGGGTGATGCGGAGTCGGGCGGCCGGTGCGCGGTGTCCCCGCGCGCGGGCTCACCCATCGCCGACCCCCGCGGCCAGCAGCACCGCGTCCTGCGGGGCGAAGTGCAGCGTGACCTCCGCGCCCAGGGCCGGGGTCTCCCGCAGCTCGGGCAGGTCCGCCTTGACCCGGTGGCCGGCCACGTCCACGTACAGCCGGTGCGTCGAGCCGCGCCACTGGACCTCGGTGATCCGGCCGCTCAGCTCGTTGGGGCCGGCGCCGAGCCCGAGGAGGTGCGGGCGGACGCACAGGGTGGCCGTGGAGCCGGGGGCGGCGCGGCCGGTGTCCAGGGTGAACGGGCGCCCGGCGAAGACCGCGGAGCCGTCCGCCACCGTGACCGGCAGCAGGTTGGCGTTGCCGACGAAGGAGGCGGTGAACTCCGTGCTCGGCGCCCGGTACAGCTGCTGCGGGGTGCCGCAGTCCTGCAGCCGGGCGCGGTCCATGACGGCGATCCGGTCGGCGAGGGTGAGCGCCTCGACCTGGTCGTGGGTGACGTACAGGATGGAGACGTCGGGCAGTTCGCGGTGCAGGCGGGCCAGTTCGGCGAGCATCCCGGAGCGCAGTTGCGCGTCGAGCGCGGACAGCGGCTCGTCCAGCAGGAGCACGCCGGGGCGGATGGCGAGGGCGCGGGCGATGGCGACGCGCTGCTGCTGGCCGCCGGACAGCTCCCGCGGGTACCGCTTCGCGTACGCGCCCATGCCCGTCATCTCCAGGGCCTCGGCCACCCGCCCGGGGATCTCGGCCTTCGGGGTCTTCTGCGCCCGCAGGCCGAACTCGACGTTGGCGTCGACCCGCATGTGCGGGAAGAGCGCGTACTGCTGGACGACCATGCCGATGCCGCGCCGGTGGGGCGGGAGGGCGGTGACGTCCCGGTCGCCGATCAGGACCCGGCCGGAGACGGGCCGTACGAAACCGGCGACCGCGCGCAGGGCGGTGGTCTTGCCCGAACCGGAAGGGCCGAGCAGCGCCATGACCTCGCCCGGCTCCACGGTCAGGTCCAGGGAGTCGAGGACGGTGGTGCCGTGGTACGCAACAGAAACGGAGTCGAAGCGGATGCCGCTCACTCGCGTGCTCCCGCTTCCTCGCGGGCCAGCAGCTCCGGCAGCTGCGCGACGGAGCCGAGGACGTGCGTGGCGCCGTGGGCCGCCAGCCGCTCCCGGCCGTGCGCGCCGGTGAGGACGCCCGCGACGATCCCGGCTCCGGCGCGGCTGCCGCCGAGCATGTCGTACGCCGTGTCGCCGGCCACGGCCACGTGCCGCACGTCGTCCGCTGCCCCGGTCCGCAGGAACGCGGCGAGGACCAGGTCGGGGTAGGGGCGGCCGCGGCCGCCGGCGTCGGCCGGGCACAGGGTGAGCTCCACCAGGTCCCGCCAGCCGAGTGCGTCGAGGATCGCGTCCTGCGTGGTCCGGGCGAAGCCGGTGGTCAGGACGACGGTGCGGCCTTCGGAGCGCAGCTGCTCGACGGCTTCGCGGGCGCCGGGCAGGGGGGCGACGAGACCGCCGTCGACCAGTTCGCCGTACGCCTCCTCGAAGGCGGAGTTGGCCCGCTGCGCGGCGTCTTCCGTGCCGAACAGGTGCCGGAAGACGGAGATCTTCGACTCTCCCATGGTGTCGCGTACGTACTGCAGTTTGGCGGCGTGGCCGGGCGTGCCGGGGGCGACGCCGAGGCGCTCGGCGGCCCGCTCGAAGGCCCGCTCGACGAGCCCGCCGTCGGCGACGGTCGTCCCGGCCATGTCCAGTACGACCAGCTTGTACGTCCTGTCCATCGTGTTCACCAGCCCAGTTCGTTCGCGGTGGTTTCGGCGATGGCGGGCGAGCAGGTCATGCCGCGGCCGCCGGGCCCGGTCACCAGCCACACGCCTTCGCGTACCTGCTGGCGGTGCACCACCCGGGAGGTGTCGGTGCACTGTGCGTAGACGCCCGCCCAGCGGCGCCTGACCTTGGGCAGCGGGCGGCCGAGGAAGGACTCGACCACCGCGGTGAGGTGCTCGTAGGGGTCTTCGAGGGTGTCGAAGGCGAAGGGGTGCTCGTACTCGTGGGTGTCGCCGATGGTCAGTCCGCCGTCGCGGCGCTGCACCATCAGCAGTTGCATGGCGTGCTCGGCGGCGACGGGGGTCTGCGGCTCGGAGGCGCGCAGGGCGTCCAGCGCGGGCGACGCGTAGGCCGGGTAGTAGCGGAAGCTGTCGGCGTCGGCGACCGAGGTGGTCAGCTCCTCGCCGAGCGGTTCCGTCTGCATCATCTGGAGCCGCACCCGGCGCACCGGGAGGTCGGGGGCCAGTTCCCGGACCAGGCCGCTCAGCCAGGCACCGGTGGCCAGCACCACCGCGTCCCCGCGGTGCACGTCGCCGTGGTCGTCGCGGACCGCGGGGCCGCCGGGCCGCTCGCCGCCGGGCCGCTCGCCGCCGCCGAGCACCTCGCGGACCTCGCGGCCGGGGAGGAACGTGTAGCGGCCGGACTCCTTCAGGCGCTCCCGCAGGGCGAGTTGCGCGGTGCGCGGCTCCACGGCGGCGTCCCGTTCGCACCAGAGGGCGGCCTCGAAGCGGCCGCGCAGTGCGGGGTTGACGGCGCGGGCCTCGGCGGCGGTCAGCAGCCGGTAGCCGCGGGCGGTGGCATCCGGCCGCGCTGCCGCGGCCTCGGCGACCGCGTACTCGCGGGCCGAACGCACCGGCGTCAGCGAGCCGTTGGCGCGGAACCCCAGGCCGGGGACCTCGGCCCCGAGCCGTTCCCACAGCTCTCTGGCCCGCAGGGCGGTGTCGAGCTCTTCACCCCCCGCCCGGCCGCTCACCCATATCTGGCCGAAATTGCGCAGTGATGCACCGCGCGCCTCGGCCTCGCGCTCGATCTGTACGACCTCGTGGCCGCGCTGGACTGCCTGCCAGGCGTGCATGGTGCCGACCACGCCGCCTCCGACGACTATGACTCTCACGGCGGCAACGGTGGTCCCGGGCCGTGACCCGGGAGGGGCGCTCCGGCAACGCGCCGGTGAACAGACCCCGACACTTGGCCTAGACCCGTTACCGTTCCGTGATAGTTGGTGGTCCGTTTTCGTCCGTCTTGGGGCGGTCTACTCGGGCCGCAGGTGGGTCGTGAAGCTGAACCGGTCACCTCGGTAGAGAGAACGGACGCGCTCCAGCGGCCGCCCGTCCGCGTCCCTCGAGAGACGGTGGATGAGCAGCATGGGCAGGGCCGGCGGGGTCCCGATGAGGAGCGCCTCGCGCGGGGTGGCCAGTACGGTCTCCAGCTTCTCGTCGGCGTCCCCGAAGGCGATCCCGAGCCGCTCCTTCAGGTAGCCGTAGAAGGAGGAGTCCGGCTGGAATTCGCCGTCGAGGCGGGGCGCCCGCGCCACCCGGATGTACGTGCTCTCCAGCCCGACCCGTTCGTCGTCGGCGAGCAGGACCCGCTCCAGGTGCCAGACCGGTTCCCCGGGCTCGGCACCGATGCCGGGGGCGAGCGCGGGCGGGCACGGGAACTGCTCCAGCCCGATCAGGTTGCGGCCCGGCCGGCGGCCCTGGCGCCGTACGCCCTCGGTGTAGCTGGCCAGGGACAGCGGCTGCTCGAGCTTGGGTCCGGCCACCACCGTGCCACGGCCGGAGCGGCGCAGCCGCCCCTCCAGCAGCAGTTCGCGCAGGGCCTGGCGGACGGTCTCGCGGGAGACCTCGTACCGCTCGGCGAGGTCCCGTTCCGTGGGCAGCAGGCCGCCCTCGCCCAACTCCTCGATGAGCGCGGAGAGGTGCGCCTTGACGGCGTAGTACTTGGGAATGCGGCCGTGCTCGGGGATGCCGGAGCGGACGGGCGAGCCGGGGCTGTGAGTCGGTTCTGTCGGTTCCACGCTCGGACTTTACGGGCGGTCAGGTCCTGCGCAGGCGCCGGGCCCCCAGCAGCAGGGCGGCTCCGGCGGCGGCGGCGCCTGCGGCCGCGAGGCCGAGCCCGTGCAGCCGGTCCTCGCGGCCGCCCGTCCGGGCCAGGGAGCCGGCAGCCCCGGGCACTGCCGGCTCCTCCGGCCCCTCGACGGAGAACCGGTACCCCCCGGTCTCGCCCACCCAATCGCCGTCGTCGCCCCTGCGCTGGACGAGGGCGGCGTCGGCGACGACCTCGCCGGCGGGCGTGCCGTCGGTGAAGGCGAGCCGTACGGTCACGGTCACGGTGGCGCGGGCGCCGACGGTGAAGCCGGGGAACGCCCCCTGGCCGTCGAACACCGCGATGACCTCGTCCTGGTCGGTCTCCTCGAAGCTGACCGGGTGCGCGCGGCCCGCGGGGTCCGTGAAGTCCATGCGGAAACGGCCCGGACCGAGGGCGCGCGCCCGGTCGGTGAAGACCACCACCGGGTGCACCGCGCGGCACTCGTCGCCGGTGGAGTTGGTGAGGTCCAGGTACCAGGTCTGCGGTCCGCCGCCACTGCGGTAGACGGCCGGCCCGCCCCGGATCCGGGCGCCGAGCGGGAACTCCGTGCCCTTGCCGTCGCCGCAGGCGGGCTGCACGCGGGCAGGGTGCGCGGGCGCGGGCTTGGCGCCGCCGCCCTCCCCGATGTCGGAGACGACGCGGGGCGCGGGGGCCGCGGCGCGGGGCACGGCGGCCCCGGGGGCCGCGCGCGGGGCGGGGCGGACGGGGGCCGGGACCGGCGCGATCAGGGCGGGGGCGGGGTGCGGCGCCGCGACGGACACGGGCACCGCGATCACCGCGGGCGCGAGCGCGGCCGCGGCGACTGCCGCGGTCGCGGCCAGTGCTGTGCGCAATCGCATGGAGGGCCTTCGCTGCTCGCCGGACGATGGTCGGACCAGGTGACAATCACCCCGCCGTCCCCCGCACCCTCCCACGCGCGCGCACCCGCCCCGCACCACACGCCACACCATGATCCGGTTTCCGCCCGTTCGGCCGTGTCCGCCATCAGCGTCGCACTGCCGGCAGTCAGCCCGGCGGGGCGGTGAAGAGGGCCGTGAGGACCAGCTCGGCCGCACCCGCGGCCACCGCGTCCCCGGCGGCCGCGCCCACCCGTACGCCGTACTCCCCCAGCGCCCGCGCCGCCAGCACCTCGCCGACCCCGCGCACGAACTCCTCCGGCGCACCCGCCACCACGCGGCCGCCCAGCACGACCCGGTCCACGTCCAGCAGCGCGACCAGGTTCGCGACCGCCTCGCCCAGCACCCGGGCGGCCTGCCGGACGTCGCCGCGCGCCACCGCCGCCAGGCAGAGCACCTCCACGCACCCGCGCGCCCCGCACCGGCACCGCGGCCCGTCCAGCGCCAGCACCTGGTGCCCGAACTCCCCCGCGCCCGTCCGCGCGCCCCGGTGCGGGGCGCCGTCGAGGAAGAGTCCGGCCCCCAGCCCCGTACCGACGTGGACGTACGCGAAGGACCCGCCCGCCTCGGCCGCCAGCCCGACCGCGGCCGCGTTGGTGTCCTTGTCGAGGACCACCGGCAGCCCGAGCCGCTCCGCCAGCGCCGCCCGCAGGGGGAAGCCCTCCCACTGCGGGAATCCGGTGACCCGGCCCATCACCCCGCTCCGGTGGTCGAGCGGGCCCGGTACGGCGCAGCCCACGCCCAGCACCCCGCCGCCGCCCGTCGCCCCGCGCGCGACCTCCCGCACCGCGGCAGCGGCGACCGCCACCACGTCGTGGGCCCCGGCGCCGAAGTCCAGCGCACCGCGCTCCTCGGCCACCGTCCGCCCGGCCAGGTCCAGCAGCACCGCCCGGAACTCGTCGCGGTCGAGGTGGAGGCCGACCGCGTGCCCGGCCCCGGGCACCAGGCGCAGCACGGTGGGCGGTTTGCCGCCGGTCGAGGCCAGCCGTCCGGCCCGCGCCACCAGGCCCTCGGCCCGCAGCCGCCCGGTGATCTTGCTGACGGCCTGCGGGGTGAGTCCCGTACCCGCGGCCAGCTCCAGCCGGCTGGCCCCGCCCGCACCCGCCGCGCGCAGCAGGCCGAGCACCAGCCCGGCGTTGTGGGTGCGCACCGCGGGCAGCCCCACGCCGAGTGCGCCGCCCGCCGCGCGGCCGAATCCGGCCCCGGTCCCGTTCTCGCTCCTGCTGCTCATCGGACCATCATCCCCGGTGCTTGCACTTCCGCAACAGCGTTGCTTAAGTGGTGTCCATGGTCTCCTCCCCCCTCCGCGTCGGACTCGTCGGCTACGGACTCGCCGGATCCGTCTTCCACGCCCCGCTCGTGGCCACCACCGACGGCCTGGTCCTCGACACGGTCGTCACGGCCAACGAGGAGCGCCGGGCGCAGGCGCGTGCCGAATACCCCGGCGTACGCCTCGCGAAGTCCCCCGACGAGCTCCTCGACCGGGCCGGCGAGCTCGACCTGATCGTGATCGCCTCCCCGAACAAGACGCACGTACCGCTCGCCACCGCCGCCCTGGAGGCGGGCGTGGCGACGGTCGTCGACAAGCCGCTCGCCGCCACCGCCGCCGAGGCGCGGGCCCTGGGCGCGCTCGCGGACCGGCGGGGCGTCCTGCTCTCGGTCTTCCAGAACCGCCGCTGGGACAACGACTTCCTGACCCTGCGCAGCGTCCTCGCGGGCGGCGAGCTCGGCGAGGTCCAGCGCTTCGAGTCCCGGTACGAGCGGTGGCGCCCGCACCTGAAGGGCGGCTGGCGCGAGTCGGGGGCCCCGGAGGAGGTCGGCGGGCTGCTGTACGACCTCGGCAGTCACGTGGTCGACCAGGCGCTGACCCTCTTCGGGCCGGCCGTACGGGTGTACGCGGAGGCGGACGTGCGGCGCCCCGGCGCCGAGACGGACGACGACACCTTCATCGCGCTCACCCACGCGAACGGCGTCCGCTCCCACCTGTACGTCAGCGCGACGACCGCGCAGCTCGGACCGCGGTTCCGGGTCCTGGGCTCGGCGGCGGGCTTCGTGAAGTACGGGCTGGACCCGCAGGAGGCCGCCCTGCGCGAGGGGCGGCGGCCGCAGGACGGCACGCCGTGGGGCCGGGAGCCGGAGCACCTGTGGGGCCTGGTCGGGTCCGGCGAGTCGCCGCTGACCGGCGGCGGACGGCCCGTGCCGACCCTGCCCGGCGACTACCCGGCGTACTACGCGGCGGTGGAGTCGGCCCTGCGCACGGGAGGCCGGCCGCCCGTGACGGCGTACGAGGCCGCGGACTGCCTGGACGTACTGGAAGCGGCGCTCCGCTCGTCGCGGACCGGGACGACGGTCGAGCTGCCGGCAGGCTGAGGCGGGCGCGGGCGGGCATGGCGGGCTGGTACCCCTGCCCGCCCTGCCCGCACCGTCACCTCGGCGTCAGGCGTTCTTGAGCTGCTGCCGCTGGCGTCCGAGCCCGTCGATCTCCAGCTCCACCACGTCGCCCGCGCGCAGGTACGGCTTGGGCTCCGGCTGCCCCATCGCCACGCCCGCGGGCGTGCCGGTGACGATGACGTCGCCCGGGTACAGCGTCATGAACTGGCTGAGGTAGCGGACGACCTCGCCGACCGGGAAGATCTGGTCGGAGGTCGAGCCGTTCTGCTTCTGCTCGCCGTTGACCCACAGCCGCACGTCCAGGACCTGGGGGTCCGGGATCTCGTCGGCCGTGACCAGCCACGGGCCGAGCGGCGTGAACGTCTCGCAGTTCTTGCCCTTGTCCCAGGTCCCGCCGCGCTCGATCTGGAACTCGCGCTCCGAGATGTCGTTCACGAGGACGTACCCGCCGACGTGGGCGAGGCCCTCCTCGGCCGAGCCGAGGTAGCGGGCGGTGCTGCCGATGACGACGCCGAGCTCGGCCTCCCAGTCGGTTTTGACGCTGCCGCGCGGGACGAGCACGGTGTCGTCGGGGCCGACGACGGTGTCCGGGGCCTTCAGGAACATGATCGGCTCTGCGGGCGTCGCCGCGCCGATCTCCGCCGCGTGCCCGTGGTAGTTCAGGCCGATGCCCACGACCTTGCCGATCCGGCCGACGGCCGCCCCGGTCCGCAGGCCCTCGGCGTCGAGCACCGGGAGCTCCCCGGAGGCTGCCGCGTCCCGTATCCGGGCCAGCGCGGCCCCGTCGGCGAGCAGGCCTCCGTCGATGTCGGCGACGAGGCCGGAGAGGTCCCGCAGGGTCCCGTCCTGGTCGAGCAGCGCGGGGCGCTCCGCTCCCACCGGTCCGACGCGCAGCAGCTTCATGGGCATTCTCCCGTGGTCGTGGCTGGTCGGCCCGCGGGCATGCCCGGGGCCGGCCGATGGGTTGCGGCCATCGGAGGATTGGTCGATCCTCCAAGACCGGCGTCCAATCTGCAAGACCCTGTTCACACCCTGGACCGTTACCCGGCGGTAGCGGCGGCGGCCTCCCGCTTGTTCCAGCGCCGCATCAGCCAGGCCCGCTCGACCGCCGTCCACGTCGTGGTGGTGAGCAGGTAGAGCCCGGCGGCGAGCGGTACGACGGCTGCCGTCACGACCGTTCCGAACGCCATGAGCGGCATGAACCGCATCACCCGGAGCACGGCGTCGGCGCCCGGGCCCTCCGCCGGACCGCCGGCGGCCGGCGCCGCCGGACCCTCGCCCGCGGCGGCCGCCCGCCGGGCGCGCACGTAGGTCCACGTGGCCACCGCCGCGATCGCCGCGAACAGCCCGATGAACACCCATCCCTGCGCCCCGAACACCCCGCCGTCCCCGAGGGCGTCCACCCAGCGCGCACCGAGCGGCGCGGCGAACAGCCGGTGCCCCAGCAGCTCGTTGGCCTCGCCGCCCAGGCGGGACGAGGAGAAAACCTGGTACATCACGAAGAACACCGGCAGCTGCACCAGCATCGGCAGGCAGCCGGCCAGCGGCGTGACCTTGGCCTCCGCGTGCAGCGCGAGCACGGCCTTCTGGAGCCGGTCGGCGTTCTTCGGGCCGGGATGGCGGCGCTTCAGCTCCGCCATCCGGGGCGCCAGGGCCGCCCGGGCCCGCTCACCGCGGAACGCGGCGCGGGTGAGCGGGTGCATGGCGACCCGTACGAGAGCGGTGAACAGCACGATCGCCACGGCGGTCGCGGAAGCCGCGAAGACCGGGTCGAGCAGGGCGGCTAGCTGGGAAACGAGCAGGGCGAACGGGGCGAATACGGACACGTGGTCCCTCCGGGACGTCTCGTCGAAGTGGAATTCGGCGTGACGGACCGCGAGGGGCGCGGCAGTGCAGAACGAAAGAAGGGCGCTACGCCCCTACGCGGCCGTCGGGGAGAGACGGCCGGGTGCCCTGGGCCTGGAACGGCCGGAGGCATCGGGGTCACGCTGCGGCAGGAAGGCGGTGCGCTGCTCCCGGTCGCGTATTGCGGTGCGTATGAGCGTCGGCGGCACGGGACGGGCGCTGCGCGCGGCGAGCACCGCACAGACCGCCACGGCGGCGCCGGCGGCCGCGACGGCAGCGGTCGCCGCGAAGGTGACGGCGGTCGCGAGAGTGCCGTCGCCCGGGCCCATTCCGGCGAAGCCGAACAGGCCCAGCAGTCCGAGGGCGCCGAGCAGTCCGAGCATCCCCAGCCCCAGCAGGCCGGTGCGACGGCCGGGCGCGCTCGCGCGCATGCTCCTGCCCATCCCGATCACCCCTCCCGCAGCCGTGGTCGCTCGTGGATTCGATAGTAGCCAGCCCCACTGACAGCGGGCATACGCCCGAAGGAGGAGATGGAAAGGCGACGGAAGGAAAGGAGAACGGGAGTTGAGGGAAGGACGGGGGAAGGACGGGGAAGGACAGACAAGGAGGACTACCGCCCCACGCTCGACTTCAGCGTCCCCCACACCACCAGCCGGTACTTGGACGAGTACTCGGGCGTGCACGTCGTCAGCGTGATGTAGGAGCCCGGTGCGGAGTACCCGTACTGCGGTTTCACCACGCTCCTCGGCACCGGCGCGATCACCCCGCCGTCCCGCGGCGAGGTCTGGTCCAGCCGCTTCCCGACCACATACGTGAACCGCCGCCCCCGCACGTCCACGATCAGCTCGTCCCCGGCGCGCAGCCGGTTGACGTGGCGGAACGGCTCCCCGTGGGTGTTCCGGTGCCCCGCCAGGGCGAAGTTCCCCTCCTGGCCCGGCTGCGCGGTCCCGGCGTAGTGCCCGACGTACCCCTTGTCGAGCACGCCCCTCTTGCTCACCCCCCGCGCCACCGGTGCGACCACCCCGAGCCGCGGGATGCGCAGCACGGCGTACGCCTGGTCCCAGCGCGGCGCAGCGGGCGCCGCGGGGCGGACGGCGGCCCGCGGCGGGGGCCCGCTCCCGGGCTCGGCGGGCTCGGTCCCGGGCTCGGGGCGTTCCTGCTCTCCGCCCTCCTCGACACCGACGGACGGCTCCACGGGCTGTTCCGCGGGCCGTTCCGCGGGCCGCTCCTGCCGCGGATCAGGGCCGGCGGCCCACTGCCGCTCCAGGGCCCGGACCTCGGCACGGGCCTCCGCCCTGGCCTCCCGGTTGGTCCACCACAACTGATGCACCACCAGCAGCAACAGCACCAGCCCCGCGGTCACCGCGAGCTCGGCGCCCGTCCACAGCCCACGCGCCAGCAACGGCGTCCGCTGCCGCCGCCGCTGCTGCCCCTGCACCACGACCGGTATCCGCTCCCGCACGGCCCGCACCTTAAGTCCTGCCCCGCCAACTGACCAGCAGCAGTACGGTGTGGACCATGCGCCCCGACACGCCTGCCGAGCACATCGACGAAGCCGAGCGCCTCATCCGCACGGCGACCCGCTACCCCGAGGACCAGGAGCCGCTGCTCCTCCAGGCCGCGGCCCACCTCGAACTCGCCGAGGAACGCGAGCGGGCGAGCGCCCTCTACGACCAGCTCCTCGCGGCCGACCCGGCCGACCCGTACCTGATCAAGGCCCTGCAGGCCGCCAATCTCTGGGAGTACGGCCACGAGGCCGAGGCGCGCGCCCTCATCGCCGGCATCCGCGCGGCCGCCCCCCGCGACCCGGCGCCCTGGGAAGTCATCTCCGAGGCCCTGGAGTCCCACGACGAACTGGACGCCGCCCACGCGTCGTTCACTGAGGCCGCGACCCTCCTCATCCCGGACGACGCGACCCCGCTGACGACCGCGACGATCGCGCTCCTCACCGGCCGCCACCGGGTCCGCCGCCTCCTCGGGCTCCCCCACGACGACTGGGACATGGTCGCGGACACTCGCCACGCCGGCCCGATCCCGCTGGACGAGCTCCACGACCCCAAGCGCATCTGGGCCCTCGGCTCCGACGACCCGGCCGAACTGCGGGCCGAGATCGCCCGCCTGCGCGCCGAACTGGGCGACCGCCGCGCGGCCCTCTCCCGCCCCTTCCCGGTGGCCGTCCTCCACTGGCCCGCGGCGGAACTGGCCGAACTCCTCGCCGCGTACCCGTCCCTCACCGCCGAGTACCCCTCCCACGCGGCCCACCTGGAGGACGTCGAGGCATCCCTGCGCGCCCTCTCCGCCTCGGGCACGAAGAACCTGGGCATCGTCACGGCCACGGTCCCCTCCTACGAGGCCTTCGCCGCCTCCGAACACGCCATCCCGGCCTCCCCGTCCCTCCTCGCGGAGTACGCCACGACACTGGCGGCCCGAGGCAAAGCCACCCCCTGGCCCCCGCCCCCCACCACCACCTGCTGGTGCACCTCGGGCAAGCCGTACCCGGACTGCCACGGACCTGGCCAGAAATGATCTTCCCCGGGATGCGAGGGCATGCTTCGGTTTCGCAGCAAGATCTGCACTTTCGGGAGCATGTATGACGTTCACAGACGCTGAACTGACCCTAGTTCGCGACGATTTGCTGAAAATGGATCCCCAGGGCCACCGGTTCGCGAAAGTCCTGCGGAACACGATAGACCAGCTGCTCGACGGCGAGAATACCGGACGATACGCCTGGACTCAGCTGCATAAAACCGAAAAGACGCATGCAGGAACGCTGGTCGAGATCAACCTCCAGCGCGAATTCAAATTTGCAGATGGCGATAAGACCGACTACAAGATTAGCGAAATCGACGTCGACTGCAAATATTCTCAGACGATGGGCGGTTGGATGATTCCGCCCGAGGCGATGGGTGAAATCTGCCTGGTCGTCTGGGCCAGCGATGAAAGGAGCAGGTGGTCCGCGGGACTCCTGCGTGCCGACGCGGACCGCCTGAGCCAGGGGAACGGTGATTCCATAAGGCAAGGGAACCGCGACAACAAACTGCGTGTAAACAAGAGCAATCTGGACATGATCGTGTGGCTGTGGGAGGACCAGCCGCTGAAGGAAAATCTACTTCTCGAACTGAAACAGTCAGACCCCGCAACGCTCGAACAGCTGACGACGCCGAGGTCAGGCCAGGCGCGGGTGAACGCACTCTTCCGCCGGGTACTGCGGCGCAGGATCGACCGGAACGTCGTACGGACCCTTGCCCAGCAGCGCGATTACATGGCCCGGGTGCGTGACGACAAAGACGGCCGTCGCGCACGGCCCGCCCTTCGAGAGGAGGGAATTATCATTCCCGGCGATTCGCGAAGCCACCAGGAGGTTGCCCGCGCCCTCGGCGGCCCCGTCCCCGGCGAAGGCGAGTTCGTGAGCTTCCGCGTGGCCCCAGCGGCGCCCGAGTACTCGGACCGCCCCTCAGTTCACCTGGACGGCCTAGAATGGGTTGCCGTAAATGCTCACGAGGAAGCGGCGAAAGTCGCCCCGAAACTCCCTCCCCGGTGAGTTCATCGCGAGGCAAGCATGACGGATGAATGGCAGCCGCCTGCTGGATCCTGGGCGTCATCAGCGGCCAGGAGGCGGAACATGCAAGCCATCAGATCCCGTGACACGAAGCCGGAACAGCTGATCCGTCGGCTCGTTCACGCCAGGGGCCTGCGGTACAGAGTCGCCGCACGCCCGCTTGCAGACCTTCGCCGGACGGCAGATCTCGTCTTCCGCCCGGCGAAGGTGGCCGTATTCGTGGATGGCTGCTACTGGCACGGCTGCCCGGAGCACTACGCGGCACCTCGAACAAACCCGGATTACTGGTCCGGAAAAGTCGCTACCAACATGGCCCGCGACCGGGATACCGATCGGAGGCTGCTGGAAGCCGGATGGACGGTGCTGCGCTTCTGGGAGCACGAGTCACCCGAGGACTGCGCCCGCGCAATCGCCGCGACGGTATCCAGACTCCGCAGCCGATGACGGGGCCGGGATCTCGGCCCGCTGTACTGCGGGCAGCGTCTTGCTCAGCGCCAGCCGAATGCGCTCGCCGACGGCTTGTGCAACCAGTGGCGGGAAGGCGTTGCCGACCTGGCGGTAGGCGGCAGTCTTCCGCCCTTCGAATTTCCAGGTGGACGGGAAGCCCTGGATGATCGCTGCCTGTTCGACCGTGAGCTTGGGCCCTGCCGGTGCGAACAGGTCGCGCTCAGCATCGACCATCTTGTCCTGGTCATTGGCCACACCCAGGCCGTCCACGCCGAGCTTGGCCCACGCCTTCTTGGCCCGCGTCGGACCGAGGTCAGCACCGCCGTGTTTCTTCGAGCCTCCGACGAGCGTGGGCGCAACGTCCGTGTCGGCCTGCCGGTACCAGTCCTTAAAGGCCTGGTCCGCCCGGGCATCGTTCACACCATCGAAGCGGGCACGCATCGTGTCCTGCAGGGCCTGCGCCACGGTCACCTTGTTGATCTTGCGCTCACCTTCCTCGTCCACGCGGCCGAGCGGCACGAAGTACGGAGCGTATTCCGGTCGGAGGGCAACAAGAATCGCCCGCGGCCGGAGTTGCGGCACGCCGTAGTGCCAGGCCTCCAGCACCTCCCACATGCAGACTTCGTAGCCCGCATCGATGAGCCGACGCTTGATCGTGTTCTCCCGGTACTCACGGAACTTCTCCGGCGGCTCAAGCAGTCCGCGGACGTTCTCGATCATCACGGCTTTGGGCAGCAGATCCTCGACCATCGCGAGCATCGTCGGGAAGAGATCACGCTCATCATCCTGGCCCAGCTGCTTGCCCGCCGCCGAGAACGGCGGACACGGCACCCCGCCGGCAAGCAGATCGAGCTCACCCTCGGCGAGACCCAGCTCGGCGACATCGAACGACGTGAGATCTCTCTGGAGAACCTTGCACCCGGCCCATTCCGGGTTCCCCTCAACATTGCGTCTCAGTGTGGCAACTGCATGCTGGTCGATCTCGATCAGCGCATGGTGACGGAACCCTGCGTTGTGGAGGCCAACCGCTTGCCCGCCAGCCCCAGCGCAGATCTCAACCGAGGTGAACTTTTTGTCGGTGCCGGTCATGCACCCTCCTTCCAGACGTGCGCGACGGACACACCTTGCAATCCGCCCTCACAGAGGGTGACAGACCCCACTGACAACGCCTCCCCAGTGTGCGACACGATCCGGCCTGCTCGAAACGCCTCACGAGCCATAGCGAACACTCATACGATATTTGCCATGCGAAGCCCTTCCTGGACCTGGGATGAACTCCTGCTTGCGTGCGCTCTCGTCGTCAGGAACGGCTGGCGGGAGCTGCGCAGCGACGATCAGGCAGCCATCGAGCTGTCAGAGCTGCTGCGTGCCCTCCCCCTCCCGGGCCGGGAGGGGATAGCACAGCAGCTGCCTGCGTACAGGTCCCCGGACAGCGTCAGCCGCAAGACGACCGACCTGGCTTCGAACCACCCTGCATACCCGGGTCGGCCGACCAAAGGCGGGCAGCTGGGCAAGCAGGTGATCAACCAGTTCATCGAGCGGGAGCGGGAGATGCTCCAGGCCGCAGACGCCATCGCCACCGGCATCGGCTCGGGCGAGCTGACGCTCATCCCGGAGCAGCCTGAGGAGACGGCCGAGGACGGCACAACTGCCCTCGAAGGGCGTTTGCTGGCGCGTTGGGCCCTGTCGAGGGAGAGGAGTCCAGCGCTCCGCCAGCGCAAGATCGAGCAGCTGAGACGCAAAGGGCTTCCCCTGCAGTGCACGGTCTGCAGGTTCGATTTCGGCGCTGTTTACGGGCCGCTCGGAGAGGGGTACGCCGAGATCCACCACGTGCTGCCGCTTCACGTCTCGGGCCCGCGTGAGACCAAACTTGATGATCTTGCCGTGCTCTGCTCGAACTGTCACCGCATGTGCCACCGCAGCCACCGTGGAACAGCCTGGCGGACGCCGGAGGAGCTGCGCGCAGAGATCAGCAGGGCATCCGTCATCCGCTCCTCCCGCCTTTGACTGCTGCGCCGTGCACAGTTACAGCGGCAGCTCCAGTTGGGTGTGGCCGCGGGCTTGGGCGTGGGGTGGGGTGGGGCGGGTGGAGGCCAGGGTGAGGAGGGTGCGGAGGGCCGTGACCACCTCGTGCGGGGTCGTGCGGATGATCGACGGGGTGGCGCTCGCGACCAGGATGCCGTGGGACTCCAGGCGGAGGCGGCGGCGGAGGGTGGCCTGCCAGGAGTCGCGGGTGTAGTGGTACTCCGCCGAGTCGATCTCCAGGGCCACGCCCTCGTCGGGCCAGTAGGCGTCCGGGGAGGCCAGGAAGGTGCCGTCGGGGGTGTAGAGGCGGGCGTTCCAGAGCGGGGGCGGCAGGTCGGCCGGGGCGAGGGCCTCGCGGGCCTGGGCCTCGGCGATCGAGCGGACGCCCGCGATCAGTTCGGCGGCCGCCGCACGCGCCGCGGGGCGGCCGAGGGCGCGGCCGGCGCGCAGTTCGGCGTGCAGGTCCTGGGGGTGGCACCAGCCGGACTGGACGACGTTGGCGAGGACCGAGCGGACCAGGTCGGGGTCCTGGGTGCGGGCCGCGAAGTCGGCTGCGGCGCGGATCGGGCGGGCGCTGGGGACCCCGGAGAGGGTGATCGTGGAGGGCCAACGGGTGGTGGGGACGGGGTGGACGCCCGGCACGGCGGCGACCCGGCGGGGTGCGCGGACGAGGACGTGCGCGGGGGCGGGCGGGGCACCGCGGACGCCGAGGAGGGCGAGCGCCGCGCCGCCCGTGAGGGCCGCCGTGGCCCCGGAGAGCGGGTCGGCAGCCGGCTGGGCGGCGTAGAGGACGGCGGACAGGGCGCGTTGGCGGTGGTCCGGCGGTCCGGTCTGGAGCAGGTGGACCCGGGGCAGCAGGCGCTGCCAGGGCCCGCCGGGGCGGGTACGGCCGGCGATGGTGGCCGAGGGGATGCCGGCCTGCCTGAGCTGGTGGGTCGTGGCCAGGTTCAGCTGGCGCTGGGCGATACGGGCGAGTGCGGTGTTCCCGGTCGTGATCATGCCCCTGATATGCCCGGCGGCCGGCGGGTGATTCAGACCGCCGGGTGGCCTGGGGCGAGGAAGACGACGACGCCGTTCTCGGTGCCCGGGAGCGGGGTCATCTCGTGCCAGCCCAGGCGCCGGTACGTGGCGACGGTGTCGGTGGCCTTGCGGGCGGTGAGCAGCCAGGCGCGGGCGTCGGGGGCGTCCGCGGCGATCTCGGCGAGCAGGGCCCGCCCGGTGCCGTGGCCGCGGGCGTGGGGGCGTACGGCCAGTTCGTCTATCTCCAGGGCGCCGACCAGGCATTCGGTGACCCGCTGCGGACCCAGCTGCGCGGCGACGTGGCGGTACGCGCGGTCGGCGGGGAAGGGCGCGGCGGTGAGCCAGGCGGTGGCGAAGCCGTCGATGCCGGCCGGGGACTGGGCGAGGGCGGTGCGGAAACCGGGTCGCCGGGTGGCCGCCTGGAGTCGGGCACTGAACTGACGAATGGTTTCTTCGTCTTCGTTCCACGGCGGGGCGGAGAAGACCTCGGCATAGGCGTCGACGAGCTCGTCCGAGAGGTCGAGGACGGCCTTTCCGTAGCAGATCACGATTGTGGGCTCCTGGGCGGGTTCAGGGGGTTGGGAGGGTTTTCTCTTCCGGAGAGCGAATCTACGCCGGGCCGGTTCCCGCCGGGGCGCCTGCGCAGAAACGGAGGGTGTGCGACAAATCCGACCTCTGGGCGACCGCAGAGACGGCAGTGAGCCGTGTCGTGGTGCGGGCCGGGGCGTTGAACGGGTGTCAGTCACGGCCGGTCGGACCAGGGGGCCCCTTTGTACAGACTGCTGCTCGGCGCGGGCGGCTGCACCGTCGCGTTCTTCCTCGTCCTGGGCGTCGTGGCGATGCTGCCGCGATCCGTCCAGGAAGCAGTGCCCGACGCCGTGATCGGCGGGGCCGTACTCGTCCTGGGGCTCATGGGCGCCGCCGGGCTGGCCCGGAAGCCGCGTTAGCCTCGACGGCGGACGACACACGGCAGACGGCAGACGGGAATGCCGGCAATCGGCACGGGCGCAACGGCGTAAGGAGCAGGCAATGGACATGACGGGCATGGCACGCGTGGTGCGTGAGGCGCAGGTGCCGTCGGCGGCAGTGGCCGCCGCGGGGCTGGTCGGCGGGTACGCCGTGGCCCGCTGGACGGGCAAGCGCCCGCTGGGCGGAGTCGTCCTCGGCACCGCCGGTGCAGTGGCCGTACGGGAATGGAACCGGCGGGCCGGGGCCCCGGCCGCCGCCGCGCTCGGCGGCCTCTACCTCGCCGGATTCGCGGGCTCGCACCCGCTGGCCAAGAAGGTGGGCGCCTGGCCTGCGGTGTTCGGCGTCGCGGGAGTGGTGGCGGCCGCGGCCTGGAGCGTCGCCGACCGCGGCTGACCCCGCACCCGCCCGACCGCAGCCCTTCCCGTGCCCCGCCGGGCACGGGACGGGGAGCGCGGCACCCCCGGCGCTCAGGCCCCCAGCGCCCGCGAGGCGGAGTAGATCAGCAGACCCGCCAGCGCGCCGACCACGGTGCCGTTGATCCGGATGAACTGCAGGTCGCGGCCGATGTGGGCCTCGATCTTGCGCGACGTGTGCTCGGCGTCCCAGCCCGCCACCGTGTCCGTGATCAGCGAGGTGATCTCGCTGCGGTACGTCGTGACCACATACACCGCGGCGCCCTCGATCCAGCCCTCGACCTTCGCCTGGAGCCGGCCGTCCGTCGCCAGCCGCGCGCCCAGCGACATCAGCGACGACCGCACCCGCAGCCGCAGCTCGCTGCGCTCGTCCTCAGCCGCCGAGATGATCATCGAGCGGACCGCCGACCAAGCGGAAGCGATCACGTCCTGCACCTCGCTCCGGGCGAGGATCTCGGACTTCAGCCGCTCCACCCTGGCCCGGGTCTCCGTGTCCGACTGCAGATCGACGGCGAAGTCCGCCAGGAACCGGTCGACCGCCCCCCGCGCCGGATGCTCCGGCATGTCCCGCATCTCCGTGACGAAGCGCAGCAGTTCCTTGTAGACCCGCTCGCCCACCTTCCGGTCCACGAACCGCGGCGTCCACCCCGGAGCCCCGCCCTGCACCGCGTCCATCACCGACTCGCCGTGCGTGACCAGCCAGTCGTGCGCCTTCACGCACACGAGGTCCACGACCCGGCGGTGACCGCCGTCCGTGACGATCTTCTCCAGGGTCTTGCCGACACCGGGCGCGATCTCCGCCGACTCCGCCCGCCGCGTGATCGCCTCGCCCACCACCGCCTGGACGTCCGCATCGCGCAGCACCGTCAGCGCACCGCGCAGCGCGGTCGCCAGCTCCTCCGTCACCCGGTCCGCATGCTGCGGCTCCGCCAGCCACGCCCCGAGTCGGCCGCCGATCCCCACCGCCCGCAGCCGCGTGCTCACCACGTCCGACGAAAGGAAGTTCTCCCCCACGAACTCGCCCAGCGAGACACCGAGCTGGTCCTTCTTCGTCGGAATGATCGCGGTGTGCGGGATGGGCAGACCGAGGGGATGCCGGAACAGCGCGGTGACCGCGAACCAGTCGGCCAGCGCACCCACCATGCCGGCCTCCGCAGCCGCGGCCACGTAACCCGTCCAGGCGCCCGCGCCCGAATTCTGGGCCCACTTGGCGAGCACGTACACCACGGCCACGAGCACCAGCAGACCGGTCGCCGTCGCCTTCATCCGGCGCACGCCCCGGCGCTTCTCCTCGTCGGCCGCGGAGTACCCGAAGATGCCCGCTCTGGCTTCTGTACTGTCCTCTGTACGTCCCACCTGTCCTGCCCTTCCCCCCTGTCACGTACCGTTCGTGCCACTGTCGCCTACATGACCGACTCCCGGGACGCGCCACGAGTTCCCGGCGTACCCCATTCCGGCGAACCGCCACCGGAGGAGGAACTTCCGCCATGACCGCCCGCAGCACCGCGACCCCTCGCTTCCCCACCAGGAAGCGCCGCACGCTCCTCCGCGTGCTGGCGGCCACGGCAGCGCTGCTCACGACCGGCTGTTCCACCTCCGAGGTCAGCCCCGGCGCCGGCAGCAGCAAGCAGTCCCCGGGCGGGACGGTCGACGACGGCGGGCCGATCACCCCGAGCTGGGTCGGCACCTGGTCGGCACCGCCGGTGGAGGCCGAGCCGGACACCTACCTGCACGGCCACACCGGCCGGACCTTCCGCAACGTCGTCCACACCAGCGTCGGCGGTACGCGCGTACGCGTCACCTTCTCCAACCTCTACGGCCGCACCCCGCTGCACATCGGCCGCGCCACCATCGGCCCGGCGGCCGGCCGGGACGCCACGGTCTCCCGCGCCGAGTCCGGCGACGGCACCACCCTGGCCGCCGCGCTGCCGGGGAGCCTCGTTCCGCTCACCTTCGGCGGCGCGTCCAAGGTAACGATTCCCCCGGGCGACGAGGTCGTCAGCGACGCGGCCGAAGTGGACGTCCCGGCGGACGCGGACATGCTCGTCAGTACGTACTCCCCGGCCTCCGACGAACCCAGCGGCCCGGTCACCCGGCACCCCCACGCCCGGCAGACGTCGTACGCCGCCGACGGGGACAGCACGGACGACGAGACCGGCCGCACCTTCACCGAGGAGACCCGCTCCTGGCGGCAGCTCGTCGCCATGGACGTCCTCACGGACACCGCCCGCGGAACCCTCGTCACCTTCGGCGACTCCATCACAGACGGCTTCGGCTCGACGCCCGACACCAACCGCCGCTGGCCGGACGTCCTCGCCGGACGCCTGCGGGAGGGGAACGGGCCGCGCCTGGCGGTGGCGAACGCCGGCATCAGCGGCAACCGGCTGCTCAAGGACGGCACCGGCCCCAGCGCGCTCGAGCGCTTCGACCGCGACGTGCTGGCACGGCCGGGCGTACGCGTGCTGGTCGTACAGCTCGGCACGAACGACATCCTCAAGTCGGCGCGCCTCGCCAAGCCGGACCGGATCGCGGACGCCCTCACCGAGCTGCGGAAGCGGGCGAGCGCCCGCGGCATCCGCGTCGTGGGCGCGACGCTGCCGCCGTTCCGGGGCCACCACGGGTACGAGGCGGAGCGCGAATCCGTACGGCGGAGCGTGAACGCGCGGATCCGGGAGGGCGGCGTCTTTGACGAGGTCATGGACTTCGACCGGATCCTGCGGGACCCGGACTCCCCCAGCCGCCTCCGCCCCTCGTACGACTCGGGCGACCACCTCCACCCCAACGACGCGGGCTACGCCGCGATGGGGCGCCGATTCGACGTCGCACTGCTGTCGGCCACGGCGTAGCCCTTGGCCTGGCGGGGGCGCCTGCGGCGCGGCGGGGGTGCGGTACCGGTCCGGCCGCGGCCCGGTGGGGCTGCGCCCGCGCCCGTCCGCTGCGCTTGGCCTGGAGGGTGGGGTGCGGGGCCGACCCGGCCGCGGCCCGGCGGGGGCTGCGCCCGCGCCCGTCCGCTGCGCTTGGCCTGGAGGGTGGGGTGCGGGGCCGGTCCGGCCGGGGCCCGGCGGGGGCTGCGCCCGCGCCCGTCCGCTGCGCTTGGCCTGGAGGGTGGGGTGCGGGGCCGGACCGGCCGGGGCCCGGCGGGGGCTGCGCCCGCGCCCGTCCGCTGCGCTTGGCCTGGAGGGTGGGGTGCGGGGCCGGACCGGCCGCGGCCCGGCGGGGGCTGCGCCCGCGCTCCGCGCGGGCTGGGGACACCCACCCGCACCACCCGTGCGGCCGGGAGGGCATCGCTGAGGTCTCCCAGTGGGCCGTCGCCCGCCGTCGGCGGCTTCCCCGCCGTGCACACCTCCGTCTTGCGGCCTGACGGCCGCCCCGCCGAGCTCTACTGCCGACAAGCGTCCGCCGCCGGACAGCCACGGCGGAATGGCCACCGCTGGCGGCCTATGCCCGGCCACGGCCGGTCCGGAGGCCGCCAATTGACCGCGGCCGTGTAGCGATCCGTCGCGCGTCTTTCCGCCCGGAGGGCGGGCCCGCGCCCCAGGCCCGCTCCGCGGGCACAGGGGGAATGAGGATGGCCCCGTCCCCCCTGCCATCCCTCCCCCTCCGGGGGATGCTCGCAAGTCTGTGGACTTCCGGGACGACGCCTGGAGTCAAGGGTGGAGCGAAGCGGAATCGCGAAGCGACGCGACCGAAGGGAGCGCCCTTGACGCCGGGCGGCGGCACGGACGGACACTCAGACATGCGGGCAGACCACGGAGAACCCCGCCACCCCGACCCACGACAAGTTCGGCTGCCGTCACCCCGCCCGGCCGCCCAGCGTGCGCAGGGCCTCGTCCGAGACCCGGTAGACCGTCCACTCGTCCTGGGCCACCGCGCCGAGCGACTCGTAGAACGCGATCGTCGGTGCGTTCCAGTTCAGCACGGACCACTGGAGCCGCTCGTACCCCCGCTCCACGCAGATCCGCGCGAGCTCCGCGAGCAGCTCGCGCCCGTGGCCGCCGCCGCGGAACTCCGGCCGTACGTACAGGTCTTCCAGGTAGATCCCATGGACGCCCTGCCACGTCGAGAAGTTCAGGAACCACAGCGCGAAGCCCGCCACGGCTCCGTCGTCCGTCTCCGCGATGTGCGCGAACGCGGCAGGGTGCTCGCCGAACAGCGCCGCCCTCAGCTGCTCTTCCGTGGCACGGACCTCGTGCAGGGACTTCTCGTACTCCGCGAGCTCGCGGATCATCGCGTGAACGGCGGGAACGTCTGCGGGAGTTGCCTTACGGATCATGCGCGCAGCCTAGAGCGAGAGCATCGACTCCGCGACGTGCACCTGACCGTCGGCGAATTCCGTCTCCTCGCCGTCGTCCTCCACGTCCCAGAGGGCAGCCCCTCGATGAACTCGCGCCCGGCCTCACCGTTGAACACGAGCTGCGTCTCGACCAGTTCCCGCGGAATCCCGATCACACAGGGACCCTACGCCGCCCCCACCCCCGCCGCCTTCAGCGTCTCGGCGAACGCCTTCCCGTCGAACATCGACCGGTCCTTGGCCCCCACCGGCTTGCCGTCCACCAGCACCAGCGGCGTCCCCTGCGCCCCCGATGCCTCGAAGGCCTTCTCGGACGCCTCGACCCAGTCCGCGTACGTCAAGCCCTTCACGGCCGCGTCGAAGTCCGCGCCCCGCAGCCCGGGCACCTTGTCCGCTATCCGCAGCAGGTGGTCGTCCGTGAACGCCTCCTTCGGCCGGCTGGCGAAGACAGCCGCCTGGTACTCCGCGAACCTGCCCGCGTCGACGGCCGCCCGCAGTGCGTTCACGGCCTTCACCGAGCCGCTGCCGCCCTGGTCGAGGAAGGACGCGAGGACGTACTCGACCTTCACCTGACCGGCTGCCGCGGCCTTCAGCAGCGTCTCGCCACCCGCCTTCTCGAACATCGCGCAGTACCCGCAGTGCGGGTCCACCATGACCCGCGCGGTGTGCGGCGCCTTCGGGTCGCCGACCACGATGTCCGTGCCGTCCACCCGCGCGGGCAGCTTCGCCAGCACTGGCGCGACGGGGCTCGTCCGGACCGCACCCCCGCCTTCCGGCGTACTGCCCGTACTGCCCGTACTGCCCGCACCGCCACACCCGGCCACCGCCGCCCCGAGCGCCACCACGACGGCCCCAGCCACCACGGCCTTCCTCACACCCCTCGGCACGACACGCAATGCAACACACCTCACTCGATAACCAACAAAATCCCCAATCGACCCTAAAGCACCCCCACCCCCAGCCGCCTCGGCCATTCGGCCCGCACACCCCCGGCCCTGGACACACATGCGAACGGGGGTGTACCACTCCCCCATGACGCGCGCGAAGATCACACGACACCCCGACCAGACGGCCGGGACGGTCAACGGCGGCATCTCCTTCTGGTACGCCCAGGACGGCACCCCGCAGCCCCGCGAGCCCCTCGCCGGCGACGCCACGGCGGACGTCTGCATCGTCGGCGGCGGCTACACCGGCCTGTGGACCGCGTACTACCTCAAGCAGGCCGCGCCCTTCCTCCGCGTCACCGTCCTGGAGCAGAAGTTCTGCGGCTACGGCGCCTCCGGCCGCAACGGCGGCTGGCTCTACAACGGCATCGCAGGCCGCGACCGCTACGCCAAGCTGCACGGCCACGACGCCGCCGTCCGCCTCCAGCAGGCCATGAACGCCACCGTCACCGAAGTCGTCGACACCGCCGCCAAGGAAGGCATCGACGCCGACATCCACCAGGGCGGGGTCCTGGAGGTCGCCTACACCCCCGCCCAGCTCGCCCGCCTCAAGGCCTTCCACCACGCCGAGACGGAATTCGGCGAAACCGACCGGGCCCTCTTCGGCGCCCGCGAGACCGCCGAACGCATCCGCGTCTCCGGCGCGGTCGGCTCCGCCTGGACCCCCCACGGCGCCCGCATCCACCCGGTGAAGCTCGCCAAGGGCCTCGCCGCCGTCTGCGAGCAGCTCGGCGTCCAGATCCACGAGTCCACCCCGGTCACCGAGATCGCCCAGGGCCGCGCCGTCACGCCGTACGGCACCGTCCGCGCCCCCTACGTCCTGCGCTGCACCGAAGGCTTCACCGCGAACCTCAAGGGCCAGAAACGCTCCTGGCTCCCCATGAACTCCTCCATGATCGTCACCGACCCGATCCCCGCCGCGATCTGGGAGGAACTCGGCTGGGAAGGCCGCGAAACCCTCGGCGACATGGCCCACGCCTACATGTACGCCCAGCGCACGGCCGACGACCGCATCGCGATCGGCGGACGCGGCGTCCCGTACCGCTTCGGCTCCCGCACGGACAACGACGGCCGCACCCAGCCCGCCACCATCGAGGCCCTGCGCGACATCCTCGTCGGCTTCTTCCCGCAGCTGGCCGGCACCGGCATCGCCCACGCCTGGTCGGGCGTGCTCGGCGTGCCCCGCGACTGGTGCGCCACCGTCACCCTGGACCGGACCACCGGCCTCGGCTGGGCCGGCGGGTACGTCGGCAGCGGCGTGGCCACCGCCAACCTCGCCGCCCGCACCCTGCGCGACCTCATCCAGCAGGACTCCCAGCAGGCCGGCCCCACCGACCTCACCGCCCTCCCCTGGGTGAACCACAAGGTCCGCCGCTGGGAACCGGAACCCTTCCGCTGGATCGGCGTCCACGCCCTGTACGCGGCCTACCGCGAGGCGGACCGCCGGGAGGCCGCCACCCACACCACGGCGACGGCCCCCCTGGCCCGCATCGCGGACCGCATCTCGGGCCGCCACTGAACGGCGCCCAAGCCCCCTCCCCCCACACACACAAGCCCATGAACGAGGGCCCCGGCGCACCTGCGCCGGGGCCCTTCACACTCGACCGACCGCTACGACAACGACCGCTAGAGCAGCGTGCGGTAGCCGTTCCAGCCGCCGCCGACCTTCACCCGCGGCGCGAACGGCGCAGCGGCGTCGCCCGTGCCCTTGTGCAGCCACAGCACGCCCGCCGCGTCCCGCGCCAGCAGGTCCGCCTTGGTGTCGGAGTCCAGGTCACCCGGCGCGCTGAAGGCCGTGTAGCCCTGCCACCCCGTGGCCGTCTTCACCTTCGGCGCGAACGGCGCAGCCACCTTGCCCGTGCCCTTGTACAGCCACACCGCACCGGCCGCGTCCCGCGCCAGCAGGTCCGCCTTGCCGTCACCGGTCACGTCACCGGCACCGGTCAGGGCGTTGAACACGCCCCAGCCCGCACCGAGCTTGACCCGGGCATCGAACGGCTTGGCCGCCTTGCCCGTACCCGGGTACACCCACATCGTGCCGTTGGTGTCCCGCGCCAGCAGGTCCGCGCGCTTGTCACCCGTCACATCGGACACGCCGGTCAGCGAGTCGTAGATGTTCCAGCCCGCACCGACCTTCTTGGGGTCCCACAGACCGCCGTCGGTCCCCGTCGGGTAGTTCCACAGCACGCCCGCCGCGTCCCGCGCCACCACCGGGCCGCCGGTCATCTGGACCTTCACCGGGGACAGCTTCGCGACAGCGGTGTACTTGCCCCACTCCTCGCTGTAGAACTCACCGCGCTCGAACACCCGCGGCGACTTGCCGGTGCCCTGGTGCACCCACAGCTTGCCGTCCTTGCCCTGCGCCAGCTGCAGGTACCGCTCCTTGACGGGAATGCTGCTGCGGACGCCGAAGACCCCCTGCGCGCTCGGCCCCTCGCCCCAGCCCGAGGTGTACACCTGGTACGAGGCGTCGACGCCGATCTTCCACGCCGGCGAGGTCGCCGCCGCCTTCACGCGGAACGACACCTTCACGTCCGCTCCGCGCGCCGCGACATCGCACGACAGCCCCTCGTACCTGAACTCCCCGGGGACAAAGGTGCAGTTCGAGGTTCCCGCGCCGCCGGAGACCGAGACCAGCTCGACCTTCAGCTCGCCCGGGTCCCACGGCCGCTGGCCGCGCGCCGGGCCGAAGCCCAGCTGCAGCTTGCCCGCGTCCAGCGCCTTGACCGTCACCGACTGGGTGACCTCGCCGCCCGCCGGCACCTCCGGAAGCGACAGCGTGAGCTTGTTCCGCGCCACGTGCGCTGCCGTCAGCACGGTCACCGAGTGCGGCTCGACCCTGCCCTTGACCGGCGAACTCGCCGCCAGCTGCGCCTTCTTCACCGCAGCCTTCAGGTCCGAGCCGCGCGGCGCGTACGCCACACCGAAGTGGACCTTGCTCAGGTTCTTGGTCGACTCACCCGCGAACACGGCCGGTCCGACGAAGCCGGTGTCCTCGCCGGTCGGGCACAGGTACACGCCCTTGACCGTCGGCGACGCCGTACACGTGTCGTCGACCTGGGCGCGCATCCCCGCCGGCAGACCGCCGTTCGCCCAGGACGCGTCGGTCAACGGCGCCTTGGACATCGCGTACACGAGGGTGCCGTCCGGCATCCCGTCGACCAGGTCCGGCCGCAGCAGGGCCATCGACCCCTCGCCGGGCGCCACCACGTGGTCCTTGAAGGTGAACGCGTAGTCATCGCTCCCCGCGGCGAACGCAGGCACCGACCCGGCGGCCATCAGCACCGCCGATCCCCCGAACACCCCGAGACGCGTCGCGCCCCGTCCCAACAATCCGCGCATATCGCGCTCCACAGTGTGAAGGCGGCATCGTGCTGCCGCTGCAACGTCATGTTCCCCTCATGACGTGCGCGGACCGTATAACACATGCTTTCGTTACAAAGTAACGCCCCCCGCCCACAAGGGACGGGGGGCGTCACATCAACCCATCACCGCTGCTCAGACACCACGGGTCAGAGCGGCTAGAACAGCAGGTTGAACTTCTGCCAGCCGCCGCCGACCTTCACCCGCGCCGCGTACGGCTTCGCGGCGACGCCCGTGCCCTGGTAGTACCAGAGCACGCCGGACGCGTCCCGCGCCACCAGGTCCGCCTTGCCGTCAGAGTTCAGGTCACCGGGCGCGACAACGGAGTTGTAGGCCTGCCAGCCGGTGCCGATCTGCGCCCGGCCGCCGAACGGCTTGGCCGCCGCACCCGTGCCCGCGTACAGCCACTGCCTGCCCGCGGTGTCCCGCACCACCAGGTCGGCCTTGCCGTCACCGGTCACATCGGTGCCGCCCACCAGGGAGTTGTACGCACCCCAGCCCGCGCCGACCCTCGTCCGCGGACCGAACGGCGCCGCCGTGTTGCCCGTACCCGGGTACAGCCACAGCACACCGGCGGTGTCCCGCGCCAGCAGGTCCGCCTTCTTGTCGCCGGTCAGGTCACCCGCACCGGCGAGCGAGTTGAAGGCGTTCCAGCCGGCGCCGACCTTCAACCGGCCCTTGTAGATCCCGCCGTCGCCGCTCATCCGGTAGAACCACAGCACACCGGCCTTGTCCCGCGCGACCGCACCGGGACCGCTGCTCTGCACCGTGACCGGGCCCAGCCGGGTGATCGCGGAGTACTGGTTCCAGTTGAGGCTGTAACCGACCAGCTCGGCGTCGTGGAAGATCCGCGAGGCCTTGCCCGTCCCGCGGAAGTCCTGCAGTTCGCCGGCCGAGTCCCGGCCCACCAGCCGGTAGCGCTGGACCATCGGCACGGAACTGCTGATCGCGAAGTCGCTGTACTTCTCCGGGTTGCCCGTGCCGAAGGTGTACACCTCGTAGAGCATCGAAGCGCGCAGCTTCCAGGCGGGCGTCGTCGCCGCGGCCCGCAGCGTGTACGTGACGGTGTAGTCGCCGGGCTTCTTGATGTCGCAGCGGGCCTCGCTGCCGTAGCCGATCTCGCCGAGCACGTGGTCGCACTCCGCGGCCGCCCCGCCCGTCGAGGTGACCGAGTCGACGCCGACCTTCAGCTCGTTCTCGTCCCAGTTCCGGTAGCCCGGCGCGGGCGGCAGGCTGATGCTCAGCTTGCCCTTGTCCACGGCGTGGAGCTTGACCGTGTGCTGCACCGTGCCGCCCGCGGGCAGCACCGGCGTGGTCGGCGTCATCGTGTTCAGTGCGACGTGGGCCTTCGACTTCACCGTGACCGTCGCGTACGCGCGCCGGGGCCCCACCGGCTTGGAGCCCGCGGTCTGCGCCTCCTTGATCCCCTTGTTCACGTCGCCGCCGCGCGGCACGTACACGAGTCCGTAGTGGACCGTCGCGCCGTGCGCCGCGCCGCTCGCGGCCGAGACGTCCGGCCCCGGGTTGGAGTCCTTCACGTCGCACAGGTACACCCCGGCGAGCCCGGCCTTCGCCTTGCAGCCGTCGGTCGGGTCGACCTTGAGCCCGCTCGGCACGCCGCCACTCGCCCAGGACGCGTCGGTCAACGCCTTCTTGCTGAGGGCGTAGACGTACGTACCGTCGCCGCGCCCGTCGACCTGTCCGCCGGTGCCCTGGGGCGACAGCCACACCCAGCCCTCGCCGGGCATCAGGACCTTGTCCTCGACCGGGTCGAAATAGAACGTCGGATCCCCGGCCGCGTGGGCCGCGCCGGCCCCCAGCACCCCGCCGGTCGCCAGCATCACAGCCGCCGCCCCGGCACCCAGAACTCTGCGCAAAGCATCCCCCTACGTATCTCAGTCGGCGGACGCTAACACGCCCCGCCGACGGCATCCGGCACCGGATCTCCTCCCGGAAGTGCACCGGCCCCTGCCCCAGCTCGGCGAGCCGGGCGTACGTCCCGCCCGGCCCGGTGTCGGCCGCGGTGATCGCGGCCCCCGCCACCAGCTCCCCAGGCAGGTACGACACCGCAACCATCACCGGCTTCCCGTCCAGCACGAACCGCCGGCTCCGCACGCACGCAACAGGGCCCCGGGTGGTCACCCGGGGCCCTCGGTTGCCGAGCCCCCTGTCGGATTCGAACCGACGACCTACGCATTACAAGTGCGTTGCTCTGGCCAGCTGAGCTAAGGAGGCATGCCCGTGCAGTGTACCCAGCCCGCAGAAGAGCGTCCGTCGCATATCTCACGGGGCCGGAGCGCTCCGGGGTACTGACAGATCGGACACCGCCAGGTAGCGTGCCCGGGAAGTTCACCCTGTGGACTAGACCCATCCTTCCTTACTCGGATCGTCCGGCACGTTCCTGCCGGTGAGGGGACGCATCACCATGGCTTCTGTCACTTTCGACAAGGCGACCCGGCTCTACCCGGGCTCTGACAAGCCCGCCGTCGACGCGCTCGAGCTGAGCATCGAGCACGGCGAGTTCCTCGTACTCGTCGGCCCGTCCGGCTGCGGCAAGTCGACCTCCCTGCGCATGCTCGCGGGTCTCGAGGACGTCAACGGCGGCGCCATCCGCATCGGCGACCGCGACGTCACGCACCTGCCGCCCAAGGACCGGGACATCGCGATGGTGTTCCAGAACTACGCGCTGTACCCGCACATGTCCGTCGCCGACAACATGGGCTTCGCCCTCAAGATCGCCGGCGTCGACAAGGCCACCATCCGGCAGAAGGTCGAGGAAGCCGCCAAGATCCTCGACCTGACCCAGTACCTGGACCGCAAGCCGAAGGCCCTCTCCGGCGGCCAGCGCCAGCGCGTCGCGATGGGCCGCGCCATCGTGCGCCAGCCGCAGGTCTTCCTCATGGACGAGCCGCTGTCCAACCTGGACGCCAAGCTCCGCGTCTCCACCCGTACCCAGATCGCCTCGCTCCAGCGCCGCCTGGGCATCACCACGGTCTACGTCACCCACGACCAGGTCGAGGCCATGACCATGGGTGACCGCGTCGCCGTGCTCAAGGACGGTCTGCTCCAGCAGGTCGACACCCCGCGCAACATGTACGACCGCCCCGCGAACCTCTTCGTCGCCGGCTTCATCGGCTCCCCCGCCATGAACCTGGTCGAGGTCCCGATCGCCGACGGCGGCGTGAAGTTCGGCGACAGCGTCGTGCCGGTCTCGCGCGAGGCGCTGTCCGCCGCCGCCGACAAGGGCGACCGCACGGTCACCGTCGGCGTCCGCCCCGAGCACTTCGACCTCGTCGAGGAGGGCGGCCTCGCCGTCACCGTCAACGTCGTCGAGGAGCTCGGCGCCGACGGCTACGTCTACGGCACCGCCGAGGTCGGCGGCTCCGCGCAGGACCTCGTCGTCCGCGTGAACGGCCGCCAGGTCCCGGAGAAGGGCTCCACCCTCCACGTCGTCCCGCGCGGCGGCGAGATCCACGTCTTCTCCACCTCCACCGGCGAGCGCCTCGCCGACTGACGACCGGCCCACGGGTACGTCGTACGTACGGCCGTCCGGACCGCACCAGTGGCCCGGACGGCCGTTCCGCCGCAGCGTGGGCGCATGGCATCCGACCTGCGTCTGCGCCTCACCCCGCGCCTGACCGGGCGCACCGGCCCCGGCGGCCGGCGGCGCGTGAGCGCGCTCGCCGTCGTGGCCCTCGCCTACACGGCCGTCCAGCTGCTCGTGGTGGTCCCCGGCACGGCTCTCGGCTGGGACGAGACGGTGTACGTCAGCCAGGTCGCCCCGCACGCGCCCGCCGCGTTCTTCAGCGCGCCCCGGGCCCGCGGCATCACCCTCCTCGCCGCGCCCGTCACGCTCCTCACCTCCGACCCCACCGTGCTGCGGGTCTGGCTGAGCCTGCTGTCCGGCGCGGGCCTCTTCCTCGCCTTCCGGGTCTGGCGGCCGCTGCTGCCCCCGGCCCTGCCCGCCACCGCCGCGGCCCTGTTCGCCGGCCTGTGGATCACGCTGTTCTACGGTCCCCAGGTCATGCCCAACCTGTGGGTGGCCTTCGGCGCCGTCGCCGCCGTCGGCTGCTTCCTGCGCCGCGCTCCGCTCGGCCTGGCCGGCGCGACCGCCCTGGTGGCCCTGATGCGCCCCGGCGACGCCGTCTGGCTGGTCCTGCCCCTGCTGGCCGCCGCCCTGCTGCGCCGGGCACCGGTCCTCGTCCTCGCCCTGTGCGGCGGCGCGGCCCTGGGCGCCGCCGAGTGGGTCGTCGAGGCGTACGTCCGCTACGGCGGCCTGTCGGCCCGGCTGCACCGGGCGAGCGAGATCCAGGGCGAGCTGGGCTGGCAGATCGCCGTCGACGACCAGCTGCGGTCCCTGGACGGCCGGACCCTGTGCCGGCCCTGCGACGTGCCCTGGGACCGGCCCGTCACGGCCCTGTGGGTGATGGTGCTCCCGGTCGCCGTCGCGGCGGGCCTCGCGGCCGCGGGCCGGGGCCTGCGGCCGGTGCTGGTGCCCGCGACGGCCGTCGGGGCGGCGCTGGCGTTTCCGTACCTGCTGCTCATCGGGTACGCCGCGCCGCGCTTCCTGCTGCCCGCCTATGCGCTGCTTGCGCTGCCCGTCGCGGCGGGGATCGTGCGGCTCGTGAGCGGGGCGGGCCGGTCCGGGCGGCGGGTGACCGTACCGCTCGTGCTGCTGTGCGTGGCGGTGGCCGGGCACGGGGCCGTGCAGTTCGCCGTCCTGCACGGGGCGGCCGAGCGGGCCCGTGCGACACGGGTGGCCTTCGGCCGGGTGGCTGCCGAACTGCGCGCGCAGGGGGTGCGGCCGCCGTGCGTGCTCACCGGCCACGAGGCGGTGCGGGTGGCGTTCAGGCTCGGCTGCTCTTCGCGCCAAGTCGGCGGCCACGACGGGAGCATCACGGTCGGCGGGCTCCAACGGGCCGCGCGGGAAAGGCCGGTGGCGTTGCTGTGGACACCGGGGAGGCCGCTGCCGGAGTACGCGCGGGGGTGGCGGCGGCTGCCGCTGCCCGCGCTGCTGGGCAGTCCGCGCTACGAGGCGTACTTGGCGCCCAGTGTGACAAATACCCCGGCAGAACGGTCATTTCGATCCCCGTACGTCAACACCCCATTCGAAAAGCCACGTCGAACCATCCCTCGACAGGGTGACTAAATGTCGCCAAATCTTCACCGAGCGCTACTCTCGCCCTCGTGACCCACACTGCCCGCCGTATCGGCCGATCGCTCGCCCTGGTCCTGCCCGTCGTCCTGGTCCTCTCCGGGACCCTCGCGGTCACCATGGTCCCCTGGGCGGACAATTCCTCCTCCCAGGTCCTCACCGCCGCCGCCGAGGACGTCTCCCAGCCCGCCAAGGCCCGCGCCCCGCACGAGGTGCTGCGCGACAAGCTGCTGGGCGAGCTCCAGGACCGGAAGGACCCGGGGACGGTCCTCACCCACCTCCAGCAGGAGGTGAACAGCCGGCCTTCGCTCGCCGGGTACTGCGGTCAGATCGCCAAGGCCCTGGGGCGCGCCGCCGCCGACCTGTACGGGCCGACGAAGGCGCAGACGTACGCCCGTCCCGCCTGCGACACGTCCTTCGCGTCCGGCGTCGCCTCCTTCGGCTGAGCCGGCCCGCACCTCCGCCGCCCAGGCGGTTCACCCGTCCGTGATGCGCCCGGCATAGGCTGCGGTGCATGACGCCAGACCCCTCCACCGCTGCACCTGCAGACCCTGCGGCCGCGTTCCCCGCCGCCCCCACCCAGGCCGTGGTCCTGGCGGGCGGCCAGGGTTCGCGGCTGCGCCCGTACACCGACGACCGGCCCAAGCCGATGGTGGAGATCCCCGGCACCGGGGTCCCGATCATCGGGCACCAGCTCGCCTGGCTGGCGGCCGAGGGCGTCACCGACGCCGTCGTGTCCTGCGGGCACCTCGCCGAGGTGCTCCAGGACTGGCTGGCCAAGGCCGACCTTCCGCTGCGCGTGACGACCGTCGTCGAGACGGAGCCGCTCGGACGCGGCGGCGGCCTCAAGTACGCCGCGGCCCACCTCCCGCACCCCGACCGCCCCTGGTACGCGACCAACGGCGACATCTGGACGCGGTTCTCGCTGCGCGAGATGGCCGCCTTCCACGAGGAGCGGGGCGCGACCGCGACGCTCGCCCTGGCCCGGCCGCGGATCCCGTGGGGGGCCGTGGAGACCAACGAGTTCGGCCACGTACTGGACTTCATCGAGTCGCCGCCGTCGCCCTATCTGATCAACGCCGGTGTGTACGTGTTCTCCGAGGAGTTCGCCTCCCTCCTGCCGGACCTCGGCGACCACGAGCGGACCACGTTCCCGCGGCTGGCGCGCGAACGCCGCCTGGCGGGCTTCCCGTTGCCCCAGGGGGCCTACTGGCGGGCGATCGACACCGCGAAGGACCTGACCGAGGCCGCGAAGGAGCTGGCCGCTCAGAAGGCGCTCTGAGGCTTCCGGCGAGCCCGTACGCGGAAGGGCCCGGCACGCGGTGTGCGTGCCGGGCCCTTCCGCGTACGGAAGCGGTGCCGTCAGCCGAGGAGGCCGCCGACGAGTCCGGGCTTCTGCTCGGGCTCCTGTGCCCCGCCGGTGCTGCCGCCGCCGCCCGTGGTGCCGCCCGAGGAGCTCGGGCCGCCGGAGCCGGAGGACGGGGGCCGGGGGGTGTTCTGGCGGGGGGCGGTCGGGCTGCCGCCGGTACCGCGGGTCGCGGTCGGGGACTCGGCGTCCGGAGTGGTGCGGCGGGTGGTGCCGGGGGTGGTGCTGCTGTCCCGGGTGGCGGCCGCCGGCGTCGAGGCCGCCACGGAGGGCTCCGTACGCCGGACCGGCTGCTTGACGGGCTTGCGGGTCTTCGTGGGCTCCTGCGGGAGCGGCTGGCCGGGGAGGTAGTTGCTGGGGGTCTCGTCCGGGCCCGGCACGGTGACCACGGTGGTCGACCGGACGGCACCGCCGAGCACCGAGCCGACGAGCAGGGTCAGGCCGATCAGCACGGTGGCCATCATGGCGCCGCGCCGCAGCACGCGCCGGCGCAGCTCCCACAGTTCGGAGCGGGGGCCGAGGGTGCGCCACGCCTCGCCGGCGAGGCGTCCGTCGATGGAGTAGACCGGGGCACCCGCGATGATGAGCGGGCTCCAGGCGGCGAGGTAGATGATGTCGGGGGCGTCGTACGCCGGTACGGTCTTCCAGCTCACGGTCATCAGCAGCGCGGCGGACAGCAGGGCCCCGAAGCAGGCGGCGAACCGCTGCCAGAGGCCGAAGACCGTCAGGACGCCGACGATGACCTGGAGGAAGGCGACGGTCAGGCCGGCGCCCACCGGGTGGGAGAGGGCGAAGTCGCGCAGCGGCTCGGCGAGGGCCCAGGGATGCAGGGTCCGCAGCCAGGTGACCATGGAGCCGCGCTCGCCGCCGTCGAAGTACACGGGGTCGCAGAGCTTGCCCATGCCGGCGTAGATCGAGATGAAGCCGAGGAACACGCGCAGCGGCAGCAGTACGACGCCGAGGTTCATCCGGCGGCCGGGGTAGTAGCCCTGGCGGTCGGCGGCGTCGGCCGGGTGTCCGGCGGCGCGCCTGCGGGCGGCCTCGTCGGCGGCAGCGGCGGCGCCGAGTTCGTCGGGGGCCGGTCCGTCCGCATACCCGTCGTAGCCGCCGGGTCCTGCGTAGCCGCCGTACCCCCCGCCGTATCCGCCGTAGTCGCGTACGGGGGTGAGGAGTTGGGTGTCGTCCTCCCGGTGGCTGCGCTGGCCGATGACGGTGGGCGTCGGCATGGTGTCCTCGGCCAGGTCGATCCGGGGGATGACCTGGGTGGTGCCGCCGTCGTACGACTGCAGGCCCTGGCCCGCTTCGCGTACGGCTTGCAGGAGGCCGCCGGTGGCTGCGCCGTCGGGTGACTTGCCGCTCCACACCACGGGGGTCCGGCGGCGGGTCCGGACGGAGGCCCCGGCCACGGCCGCGGCGCCGCTCAGCGCGGGGACCCGGAGCGGGCCCGCGGGCCGGCGGGAGGTGGCGGCGAGCTGCACGCGGAAGCTGGCGTGGTTCACGATGACCTGCGCCGGGTCGCACGGCACCTTCAGCATGCTCAGCGCGGGCTGGTCGTCGAACCTGGGCGTTCTGGTGTCCACACTCATCTAACCGAGTGATGAGTGTTTAGGACACTGCCTTGACAGCAGGGATGTGTCCGAGACCCGTCAAGATCCGGCCACCTGCCTGGCCTACACGCGCGGCCGGGGGGGGGGGGGGGGGGGGGGGGGGGGGGGCGGAGGGGGGGGGGGGGGGGGGAGAGGGGGGGGAGGGGGATTGCGCAAAA